>JACDDL010000277.1 GCA_013817045.1 Actinomycetota bacterium
ACGACGGCTTCACTGGTCTCGACGGCGTTGCCCTGCCGACCCGAGCCGGAGAGACGGTGACGTTCTTTACGACCGGGTTCGACAGTGGGACGGAGATGAACACCGAGGACTTTGCCGACATCGTGCCGCCGTGTCAGGGCCTGATCGGGGTGTCATCGGGCGAGCCCGGCACCGGCACCAGCAACCCCGCGATCGCGACCGATGATGTGATCGAAGTTCATCAAGGAATTGTGGGCGGTAGCGATCTGCTTCCCGAGGTTCACGACTGGATCGATCCGGTGGCCCAAGTCGTCGTGACGGCCACCCGCTAGACGCGACTATGTCGCCGGCCGGGCCGCGAGGTCCGGCCGGCGAAGGCGCTCAAGGGAAGGTCTGGGTCCCTTGCACTCGCTCTCGCAGTCGACCGCGTCTGCATCTAGAGCGGCGTCAGGTGCGACCTCGGCGCGGCTCAGAGGACGCCCGGACCAGCAAGTTCCCTACGACTCCTGCACATGACCCAGCAGTTCATCGTCGGTGAGCCTTCCAATCTCGAACGCTTCGCCCAGCGAAAAGAGGAACGTTCCGGGATGCTCTGATGTCCATTTCTCGCCCGCCCCTCTATTGGCGAAGAAGCGGACGTAGTAACAGAAGCTCCCGATCACGTCCGCGTCGAAGGGGCGGCTCGGTTCCAGGAAGGACACGACAACGTCCTCCGGTTCTACCGATTCCACTGCGTTCGGAGACACCCGTAAGGAGATGGTTCGGCCCGTGACCGGACAGGCGGATTGAACATCGAGTGACGCCCCGAGCCTGCGCGGGAGAAAGAGCGTGTCCCACGCGCACCACGCCCACAGCTTGTGCCCGTCGAGCGTGATCTCGTGTGGAGGCATCTCCGCGACGCTGAGTCCCCAGAAACCGATCACCCGCCCCTGTTCATCGCGATATACCCCAGGCCACCTCTCGACCCGTTCGACGATTTGCTTTTTGGTGAGCCCCGTGACAGACGAGAGGTCGGCGTCGGTAACGGGCTTTCCGCGCCCTAGGAGTCTGTACAGCGAGGTGACCACGCGCCCGTCGGTTTCGTCAGTCTCTGGTCTCGCCCTGTTGATCGCTTCCGCAATTGCCCAGACGTCTTTGGTCATGGTCGACACCTCCCTTTGGCCCATGATATGTTTTACCGAATAATACGCTAAAACGAGTGGAGGAGAGCATGCCGATCGGACGCCCGACGATCATCGAGCTCGAGCCGGTCCCGCTGGCCGACACCGAGCTAGTGGCCCGGCTGTTCCGTGCGCTGGGGGACTCGACCCGCCTGCGGATCGTCGAGTTGTTGCTGGAGGAGCGCGAACTTCATCAGATGGAGATCGTGAGGCGTCTCGGCGCCACCCAGGCACGGGTGTCCGAGCACATGGCGTGTCTGACGTGGTGCGGCTTCGTCGAGACGCGTACGGAAGGACGAAAGACGCTGTATCGCATCGCCAATCGTCAGGTGCGCGGTCTTGTCGAACGGGCCAAGCGTTTCTTGGAGCAAAACGAGGCTCAGATCGCGTCGTGCCGCCGCATCGATCCCACCAGGGGTGAGAACTGATGGCAAAGCTGCGCATGCAAGTGGAAGGCATGACCTGTGACCACTGCGAAAAGACCGTTGAGGGGGCACTACTATCCGCGGGAGCCAAGGACGCCGAGGCGGATTTCCGGCGCTCAGAGGCGACGTTCGAGTTCGAAGGGGACACCTCCCTGATCGCTTCCGCAGTCCGCCATGCGGGCTACTCGCCAGGGAAGGTGGAGATGCTTGCGGCCGAACCGGTCATCCTGTCTGGACGGAGCGGCGGCGACTACGATCTCGTGGCGATCGGGGCGGGCAGCGCCGCGTTCGCCGCAGCGATCCGGGCGACGAATCTCGGCGCGCGCGTCGCCCTCGTCGAGCGCAACACGGTCGGCGGGACGTGCGTCAACGTCGGCTGCATCCCGTCCAAGAACCTGCTGGCCGCCTCGGAGACCTATCACCATGCCGGACACCATCCCTTCGCCGCTATTTCCTCATCCCAAAGCGGAGTCGACATGGGGACCCTGATCGACATGAAAGCGGGCATCGTCTCGATGCTGCGCAAGGAGAAGTACCTCGATCTCGCCGAGCACTACGGTTTCGAGATCATCAAGGGAACTGCTCTCTTCACGAGCCCCGAGACGATCGACGTCGACGGGCGCGAGATCCGCGCCGGACACTTCCTCATCTCCACCGGTTCCGCTCCGTGGGTCCCGCCCATCGAGGGGCTCGCGGAGTCGGGATACCTCACGTCGACCACCGCGATGGAGCTCAAGGAGCTCCCCGAGTCCATGGTGGTGATCGGCGGCAACTACATCGGGCTCGAGATGGGCCAGGTGTTCGCCAACCTCGGGACCAAGGTCACGATCGTCGAGGCGCTCGACCGCATCGCCCCGCTGGAGGAGCCCGAGATCTCTGAGTGGATGACGCGCATCCTCGCCGAGCAGGGCATTGAGGTCGTGACCGGCGCCAAGGTCACGCGTGTGGAGGGTGGTGAGCGCAAAGCGGTGATCGCCGAGGCAAGCGCTCAAGAACATCGTTTCGAGGCCGACGAGGTTCTGGTGGCGACCGGTCGTCGCCCTGTACTCGAGGGCCTTGATCTCAACAAGGCCGGAATCGAGAGCGACGAGCGCGGGAGCCTCGTGCTCGACGACGAGCTGCGCACAACGAACGCGAGGGTCTTCGCCGCGGGCGACGTCACCGGCGCGCCGCAGTTCGTCTACGTGGCCGCGGCGCAAGGCACCGTCGCCGCCGACAACGCGATCTCCGACGCGGGGCGCAAGATGGACTACGCGGCGCTTCCGCGGGTGACCTTTACCACCCCCAATATCGCCGCGGTGGGACTCACCGACGAGCAGGCGCGGGCGCAGGGTTACGACCGCGACTGCCGGACGCTCGAGCTCGAGCACATCCCGCGCCCGATCGTGAACATGGACACGCGCGGCGCCTTCAAGATCGTCGCGGAGCGCGCCACTGGCAAGGTGCTCGGGGTCCACGCGATCGCGGCCAACGCCGGGGACGTCATCCTCGCCGGGGTCTACGCGGTCAAGTTCGGGCTCACCATCCAGGATCTCGCCGACACGTGGGCTCCCTATCTGACGATGGCCGAAGGCATCAAGCTCACCGCGCAGACGTTCACGGTCGACGTGGACAAGCTGTCGTGTTGTGCTGCGTAGTCCAGATGGGGAACGGGACGAGAAAACACAGAACCATCGAGCGTGAAACAGGATGAACGTCGCGGGCCGCAAGGGAGGTCGAAAGTTGAGCAAGAGAGAATTGGCTCGAGCCCGGCCTGAGCATCGGAATAAGCAGCGCCGCTTCATCCTGGGCGCGGTCATCGTCACTGTCTTCGCGGGTGGTATGGCGGCCTTCGCTCTGAGCAACGAGTCGCAGCCAGACGGGCGGGAACCAGCCGCTCTGAAGACGGCTGGCTCGGCCAACTCTTCCAATGAGCTGGGGGGAGAGGTGACCGCGGTCGAAGAA
>JACDDL010000004.1 GCA_013817045.1 Actinomycetota bacterium
CCCGAGGACAACGACGCTGACGACCGGCCGGAACGTGTGTGGCCCCGGAACTCCGGCGAAAAAGACCGTCATGGCCGCAAGCTGGATCGTCCCGCAAAGGAGCTGGCCTCCCGCAAGGGCCAACGGGGACTCCTCCCGCCCCGCGAGATACTTTCGCATATAGGGAAAGGCCACTCCGTAACAAGCTGCGGCCGCGAGGCAGGCGAGGTTGCCGAGGAGCGCTCCGCTGCCCACCCCCTGCCACGGCCCCACGATCAGCAGCACCCCGGCGAAGCCGACCGTCAGTCCGATGACCTTGGCGCGGTCGGGGCGCTCGTCCGGCAGAATCGAAAAGGCGACGATCATGGTGAGAAGTGGAGTCGTGCCGTTCCAGATCCCAGCGAGCACAGACGACACCTTGGTCTCACCCCATGCAAACAGAAAGAACGGGAGCGCGTTCCCGAAGAGCCCGGCGAACACAAGATGTCGCCAGACGCGCAGGCCGCGAGGAAGCGACTCGCGGCGCAGTGCCAAGAAAGCCAAGAGAACGGCCGTACCGAAAAGCATGCGTCCCAGTGCGACATGCAAAGGAGCAAAGACCCGCAAGCCCACCTTGATGAACAAGAAGCTACTGCCCCAAATGGCTGCGAGCATCACAAGGCGAACTTGCCAGCTCAACGGTCGCCTCTTCATTGCATCGCCGAGAAGGCCGGGCGGTCTGACGCCCGGCCTTCGGCGAGCTCCCGGCTGTGCCTCAGATGCTGATGGACTCCTTGGGGCGAGGCAGGTGGCCCGCCGAGTCGATGGTGAAAACGATTGCAGCGCGCTTGCGGAATCCCGGTACGCTTCGGTGGCCGTTGTGGCGCTTGATCTCGCCGGCAAGGCAACCGGTGCACAATTCCAGTCGGTATCGCAGCTTGTCCACCTGATACAGGACCTCTTTCGCGGCCTGGTCCGGAATCGCGTTTCCACATGAGTCGCACAGAATAAGCATCGAGTGACCTTGCATTTTGCCCTTCCTTCTAACGGAGGCCGCCTATTGTACTGCTCTCTTGGGCAAAGGCGCCCAGGGCGGCGGACGCCTGATCTCGGGCGACCTCGTCTCGCACGACGCAACCGGCGAGGTGGTCGTTGACCAGACCGCAGGCTTGCATCAGTGCGTAAGCAGTAGTCGGGCCGAAAAATCGAAAGCCGTTTCCCTTGAGCGCCTTGGCCAGTGCCGTGGATTCGGGTGTGAAGGACGGTAGTTGGGCGAAGCTTCTGGGCGCGCCACCCGGCCTCGGCCGAAATGACCAGATGAGCTCGGCGAGCGGCGTCGAACCTTTCCGAAGATCCAGGGTTGCTCGCGCGTTGGCCACTGCTGCTTCTATCTTGGCGCGATTCCGTATAGTCCCAGCATCGTCGAGGAGACGGTCGACATCGGCGGCCCCGAATCGCGCGACCTTCCGAGGATCGAAAGCGAAGAACACCTCTCGTAGATGCACTCGTTTGCGCAGGACGATGAGCCAGGAGAGGCCGCTTTGGAAACTCTCGAGGCAGATCCTTTCAAAAAGCCCGCGCTCGTCGACGACCGGCCGCCCCCACTCGTGGTCGTGATAGTGACCGTAGAGATCGTTCCCGTCGCCGAAACAGCGCATCTACGCCTCGGCGGCGGCAAGACGGCGGCGCGCCCACGGGATCAGTCCGCCCGACGAGATCATCTCCTGCATGAAGTCGGGAGTCGGCGGCACCTGATAGGCGCCGTTATCGACCGTTACCGCCCCATCCGTGTCGATCGTAACCAGCGACCCGGAGTGAGCCGCCTTCGCCCCATCGGGGCACACGACGATGGGAAGGGCAAGGTTGATGCAGTTTCTGTAGAAAATGCGGGCAAAGCTCTGCCCGAGCACCGCTCCGATGCCCCATGCCTTCATTGCGAGAGGGACGTGCTCTCGCGACGAGCCGCAACCGAAGTTGGCCCCTACCACGAGGATGGTCCCGGGCTTTAGCCCGTCCCTGAGACCAGGATCGAGACCCTCGAACAAATGCGGCTTCATGTGCGCAGGGTCGTCGATGTTCAGAAAAGATCCCGGATACAAAACGTCGGTATCTATGTTGGCGCCTTCAACCTTGAGCGCCGGGCCTTCGATCATCATATCTTTGCGCCTGCGTGCATGTCCGCCGGATCGATGAGCTCGCCGGCGACGGCCGCAGCGGCCGCCACGAATGCGTTGGCGAGGTAGACTCCTGCCTCTCCCGATCCCATGCGGCCCTTGAAGTTCCGGTTCGTTGTCGTAACCGCGTTCTCGCCTCTCCCCATCACACCATTGTGTCCTCCGAAGCAGGCGCCACACGTCGGCGTCGATACGATCGCTCCGGCGGCCACGAACAGATCGAGCAGTCCCTCCTCCATCGCCTGGCGATAGATGGTCTGGGTGGCCGGAACGATGATGGCGCGCGTGTCCTTGTGCACCTTGTTGCCGCGCAACATCTCAGCCGTCTGCCTCAAGTCGGTCATCGTCCCGTTGGCGCAGTTCCCGATATAGACCTGATCGATCTTCGTCCCCGCCGTGTCCGAGATCGACGCTACGTTGCCCGGTGAATGGGGTTGCGCCACCAGCGGCGGCAAGGCACCGATATCCACCCGAAGGCGGTCAACGACCTGGGCGTCCGCATCAGATTGTTCATGGGTCCATTGCTTGTCGCTCCGGCCCTCGAGATAGGCCGCGGTCACCTCGTCGGCGGGGAAGAGCCCGCTCTCCGAACCCGCTTCGACCGCCATGTTGGACACGGCAAGGCGTTCGTCGATCGAGATGTCACTCAACGAAGGGCCGGCGAACTCGAGCACCTGGTTCGTCCCGCCGGCCACTCCGATTCTGCCGATGACTGCAAGGATCAGATCCTTACCCGTCACAAAGCGCGGTTTTGTTCCGACGTATTCGATCTGAATGGTGCCGGGCACGGTCTGCCAGAACTCACCGAACACCAGGGAGGCCGCGATGTCGGTGGAGCCCAGTCCCGTGCCGAAGGCCCCGAGGGCTCCATACGTGCAGGTGTGCGAGTCGCCGCCCGCCAGGACCATCCCCGGGGTAACCCAGCCTTCCTGTGCCAGGAGAGTGTGCTCGATCCCGCCGCGGCCCTGACCGTAGTAGGTCACACCCTGGTCGTCGGACCATTCCTTGAGGCGCTTTTGCAGCTCGGCCGAGCGTGCGTCCTTGGCAGGCATGAAATGGTCGGAGACCATCACGACCTTGCTCGGGTCGAACACCTTGGTGGCGCCCATCTGCTCCATCGCCCGGAAGGCCACCGGGCCCGATACATCATTGGCCATCACCACGTCACATCGGACGAGAATGACGTCACCGGGCGCGACATGATCCTCGTCCGAATGCTCGAGCATGATCTTCTCAGTAAGGGTGTAGCCCACGGCTTTGCCTTTCGGATAATGGAGCGCTTCCCGCCTGTGCAACTGATGACATCTGCTCGGCTAAGCGGGCCAGTTGCCGGCCCGGTACACCCTGCCCGGGAGCGTTTTGTCCAGCACTCCCTCGAGCCAACCGGCCACCCGGATCAGAGCATCCAGATCCACGCCGGTTTCGACACCCTCCCGGTCGAGGAGGTACACCAGGTCTTCGGTCGCAATATTACCGGTGGCGCGGGGGGCGAACGGGCAGCCCCCGATGCCTCCAACCGATGCGTCGAGCACGCCGGCCCCCGCCTCGAGCGCTGCAAGCGCGTTGGCGAGGCCCGTGTTCCTCGTGTCGTGAAAGTGAGCCCCGATCCGAATGCCGAAGCGCTGCGCTTGGCCCACCAGGGAACGGGCTTGTGACGGCACTCCCACGCCGATGGTGTCGGCGAAGCAGATCTCCTCCCCGCCTGCAGCCGCAAGCCGCTCGGCGATCGCCAGAACCCTTTGCGGATCGACGATCCCCTCGAAGGGGCACCCGAACGCAACCCCTATCGTCAGCGTCAGATGGACGCCATCATCACGGCTCATCGCGATGAGCCTCTCGGCGACTTGCGTGGACTCCTCGACCGATGCGTTTTGATTTCGACGATTGAACTCCTCCGTACAGCCGAAGGAGAAGTGCGCCTCTCTCAGCGGGGTCGCCAGCAATCGGCTGTAGCCCTTCTCGTTCAGAGCGAGACCGGAGAAGGTCACGCCGGCGCGCGGCTCGAGCTGAGCGACAACCTCTTCGGCTCCCGCCATCTGGGGCACCCGTGAAGCCTGAACGAAGCTCGCCGCTTCGATCCTCGGCACACCTGCCCCGCCCAGTCGATTGGCGAGCTCGGCCCGCCGTTCCGGAGGAAGAACCCGGGCCTCGTTTTGAAGTCCATCCCGCGGCCCTACGTCACAAACTACGACATCCATAGCGCCCTCACCATGCAGACCGACCGTCTGATCCTGCTGACCCAAATGACCAAAACCCTACTGACCCCGGTGTGGTTCGGCGCGCCGAGAACAGGGACTGGGGCGGTGGGCCACGCCATGATGTGGTGGGGGGCCCGAGAACGCTTTTTGGGGCCGTCATGCTCATCCCGAGCGCTTCAGCTTTCCGTGTTGCTTGGCATAGCTTTCGCCGCGCCGAAAGACGATCAATCCGAGAGGAATCGAGATTGCGCCGATCACGATCAAGGGCGCGAGCTGGCCCCACAGAGTGGAGATGGCGGCGCCCTCGAGGATGGCGTCCCGGATTCCCTCCAGCGCGTAGGTGGCGGGTGAGATCACCGCAAGCCATTGCATCGGCTCGGGCAGCACCTCGACGCTGTAGTAGATGCCGGAGACAACGAGCAGCATTCCCTGGGCAATGAAGCCGAGCTGCGTTCCCTTCTCCGGCGAGATGAGCGGCAGCACGGCCGTCATCATCCCTATCCCTATGAATGAAGCGGAAGCGACTGCAAGCACCACGAGAGCGGACAAGAAATTGGCTTCGGGCATCTCGAGATTGAACCAGAGAGCAATGGCGCCGAACAGAAGCGCGGCGCGCACCACCCCGTAGACGACTGCGAAGACACCCATGCCCATCAGGTGCACCGTGCGCGACAGCGGAGCCATGAACGTGTACTCGATCGTGCCCTCCCAGCGCTCCCACGCCACGGTCTCGGTAAGGATCTCGAAGATGATCCCCAGATACGCCCAGATGACCGCTCCGATCAACAGCACGGTCGTCTGACGATTGACATCGAGGACTCCGCCCGAGGCCTCGACTCCCTCGGCGATGAAAACTATCGTCAGCGTGTTGGCAATCGTCCAGAGGAAAAAGGCGAGCTCCCACAGGGCGTACCGCCGCACGAGGTATGCGTTTCTTTCGATGATGCCGCCGAGCCCGATCAGCTCGGTGCGCATGCCTGCAGAGACGCCCCTCATGGCCGCCCTCCTTCTTCATCGCTTCCGAGCTCGAAGCTCCTTCCGGTGGCGGCAAAGAACGCCTCCTCCAGGGTGGCAGCCTTGTAACGGCGCCTTAGCTCGTCGGCCGGCTCGAGTACCAGAAGCTCACCGCGGTCGAGGATTCCCACCCGGTCGGCGAGCAACTCCGCCTCGTCGAGATCGTGCGTGCACAGCAGGATGGTGACGTCGTGACCGGCGCGGAGGTCCCGGATGAAACCCTGCACCTCGAGCTTCGAACGCGGGTCGAGCCCGGTGGTCGGCTCGTCCAATAACAACAGCACCGGCGAGGTCAACAGGGCGCGCGCCAACGCGACCTTCTGTTGCATGCCCCGGGACAGATCCTCCATCGAATCGCCGCGTCGGTCGAGAGGGAAACCCACCCGCTCGAGAATCTCCGGGATCTGGGTCCGGGTCTCGCGCGCCGTCATCCCGTAGAAGCGCGCCGCATAGCTCAGATTCTCCACAGACGACATCTTCTTGAAGAAGGATGCTTCGACAGAAACCCTGTTGACCAGCCGGCGAATCGGGCGCGGTTCGGTAAAGACGTCGTAGTCGAACACCCGGGCGCTGCCGCCGTCGTTCAGGAGCAAGGTCGACAACAGCCTGACCAGCGTTGACTTTCCCGACCCGTTTTGACCCAGGATGGCCACGCACTCACCCCGTTCGATGCAGAAAGAGACATCTTTGAGGACGGCCACACGCCGTTTGATAGATCGGCGGCCGGTGCGCCGGTCCCGGCGTATGAATTCCTTTCGCAGGTCCGTGACCTCGACCGCCGGCGTATGGGCTTCAGGGCGCGCCGGCTCGTGCTGCCGGGTGGATGAGTTGGCCGATGCGATGCGGGACATGCGTTTGCTCCTTGAGGCGACAAGAAATGGGGAGAGGAAGGGCAGGCGCGCGGTATCGAACGGAGATCCCTCAGAAAGGAGGACCCCGGGGCGCAGGTGCGAAGTGTCAACCGAGGAACAACATCACTTGACTCTAGCCCAAAGTTCCGTGTGGCACAAACTCGGCGCGCCGAGGAATCATTCCAGATTGTCGGGGATCACGCACGGTTCACATTCGTCTCACTCGGCCCCGAGCTCACCCGGAGGCTAGCCCAGGGGCCGACTCCGCCGATCCGCTCGGCTGTGATGCGCGTGACGAAGCCCTCCGGCGGGTCGTCCATCGGCGGGAACTTGACGTCCGGGCCCAGGTAGGTGACCGCCAGCCTCGCGAGAAGCTCCTTGGCTCCACCTTCGGTGACCTCTGCCGTCCCCGAGATGACGAGGTGCTCGTTCAACCCCATCGGATTCGTGCTTTCCGACTGAAGGGAGAGCGTGACCCGCGGGTCACGCCGGAGGTTCCGCAGCTTCCGTTGGTCGAAAAGCGTCCCCAGAACGATCTCATCGCCTTCGAGGCCGACCCACGCGCAGGTCACATGTGGGCGTCCGTCGGGGTCGATGGTGCTCATGTGGGCGATCGCTTTGGATTGCAAGAGGTCCTTCGCCGAGTCTGGGATCACTTCGCCTCCTTAATCCCGTGAAGTGGCCAACGATACAGCCGGACCGTGGCGGGCACAACGTCCAACGTTGTCATTAGGTGAGTGGCTCTATGCCCTCGGCATGGCGTGCCGGAGTGTAGCAAGCGTCTCGGTCATCGAGGCGGCCGTGGCCTGGGCCCTGCCGGCCCAGAAGCGAGCTATCGGCCCGATGTCTCCCTCCAACGCCCGATGGCGGACCACCCACGTTCGAGCCTCTCGACCCAGCCTGTCCAGGAGCGCATCCGGATCCTGATTCAGCATGGCCTTGAGTACGAACCTGCGCTCGCCCATGCGCAAAGCCACCCCCAGGTCGCGAGCGGTGCGAACGAGGTCGTGCCGAGTCAAGAGGATGCCGCTGCGAACCGGCGACAGCAAGGCGTCTACCAACTCCTCGAGGCTCGCCTCCGATATCTCCCAGGGCGGAAGGGAGCGAAGGTGCAGGGGCAACTTGCGTTGACCCTCTAGACACGCTGCCTCCGCCAGCACCACATCCGACAACAGCCGGGCCCATTGCGCAAAATGGCCCGGAGCCACTTGCTGCAGCTTCAAGGCGTAGATGGGGACCCACGGCAGCAAGTGCTCCCACAGAAGCGCCGCCTTGGCTTCTCGACGCATGACTCGGCGCGCCGGTTCGCGCTCATGCTCCTCCGCTTCATCCAGAGCCCCATACAGGGACAGCAACGCGGCCAGATGATCGGGCTCCGGAGGCGAGGTGATGCCTACCGCTTGCCAAAATCCCGCGACCCGCCCCCGGGCCTCGCCGCCGAGCATGCCCTCGGCGCCGACATAAATCGATGCATAGGGAGGGAGTTGAAAGACGAAGGCCTCGGTGTAGCCGGCCGCTTCGCCCGGGCCCTGGAGCCCAAGCGCCTCCGCGATGGGGGCATGCGAGGGATGCGGCGTCTCACACAACGCACCAAGGGCACGCCAGAGCTCGGCCCGCCGGCTCACCGCCGTCGAAGTCCCTGTTGCCTGCGGAAGCGATGGCTCACCGGCGCTGCTCGGGGATCGAAAAAGCCTCTCTGACGGGCTTTAGCGGACGCATCATCCAGACGGGCCGCCGGGTGTGCTGGGGAGAGTACAGGTCGGCGCGCCGGGTCAGTTCGAGCCACCTTGTGTAGACCTCCCTGCTCTTGCCGGCGTCGACAGAGATGTCACCGAGGCGGTCGTCCTCGGACGCTTTCGAGATCTCCACGGCCTGGTGCCAACAGTGTTGACCCGAGATCGGGTCGGGTTGCACCGCAAAAGTCAGGTTCTGATGCACCCCGACATCGGTCCACCAGATCCTCTGCGTGTCCGGATCGGTCGAGTTGTAAGGACCGACCCCTTTGGTGCGACTCATGGACCAGTCTCCATCTTTGCCGTCGAGGGTGACGGAGGCCATCATCTGTCCCTGGCCTTCTTCCCCGAGCTTCCACCGGCCCATGTGGTGGCTGCACGCTACGACGCCGGGCCGGATGCCTTCGGTCACCCACGTCTTGACCACGTAGAAACCGGTCTCGGTACTGACGCGCACAAGGTCACCTGCGTTCACGTCGAGCCGGGCAGCGTCGGCAGGATGGATCCACAACGGATTGGTGTGGGCGATCTCGTCCAGCCACTTCGCGTTCGCCGAACGCGTATGGATATGCACCGGCAGGCGGAAAGTCGAGATGAGCACCATCTGGTCCTCGGCCAGCTTCGCCGGATGAACGTGGCTCCTGATGTACCCGGGAAGGGCATGCTCGCGCCACCCCCAGTCGGCCAGGGTCTTCGACCAGAACTCCAGCAGGCCGCTGGGCGTGGGGAATCCGCGCAATACCCTGCCATCGACCTCAACACCGACAGGACGGCGGCCCTCCGAATCCGGTTCCGGCGCCCCCATCGGCACGATGTTGGTCGACTCAGGCGGCGCGGCGCTCGTGAAAACCCGCCCGAACTCGCCGGTGGCAGCGTCGTCCAGCTCCTTCGCCGGAACCTCCTGGTCGAAGACTCGCCCCACCTTCTTGGAGATCTCGAACGCCCCGAAGCGGCGCATGTAATCGAGGGGTGTGAGGTTCTGGGCTGCGGCCGCCTCGGCCAGGCCGGGGACCGAATGCTCGAACATGTAGCCGTAGTACTCGTCTACCGAAAGCTTCTCACCCGGATGTTCCTTCGACTCATAGAACTTGCGAATGCCGAGGCGCCCGTCCGGATCGATGCGCCAGGACAGCTCGATCCAGAACTCATTCTCCTCCCATACCTCTCCCGGGTTCGTCTCCCGAGTGTCGGTGAAGTGTTCACCGGAGCGGCCTCGCGCCGTCCGGATCACCGGCTGCCGGAAGCCTACCCATTGACCGTCGTACTGCTCGTAGGAGTGGACGTCATGCCGTTCGGATGAGTGACCCATCGGCAGGACATAGTCGGCGAAGAACGCCGTTTCGCTCCACGTCGGAGTGAGCGCGACGTGCAGGCCTATGAGCTTCTCGTCGGTCAGGGCCTCGATCCACGAGAAGCCGTCCGGGTTCGTCCACACAGGGTTGTAGACACGCGTGAAGTAGACCTCGAGCCGGCCTCGCCCTTCCTTCAGGAAGTGAGGCAGTAGAAACGACATCTCGTTGAGAGCCAGCGGGTATTCGAGCGGCCAGGTCAGCTCGTTCCAGGTCCCAGGATGAGGCGGCGAATAGATGGGCTTCGGGACGAACTTGTTCCACGCGTTCGGGTGCGTGCCTCCCTCGGTGGCCACAGCTCCCAACAGAGCGTTCAAAAGAAACAAGGTGCGCGACACCTGCCACCCGCCGAGGTTGCCTGCCGCCGCCGAACGCCAGCTGTGGGTGGCCAGGCGGGTGCCGGCCTGTGCGACGATCTTCGCTATCTCCTCGAGGGTCCCCGCCGAGACACCCGATTCCTCTGCGGCGAATTCGAAAGAGAAATTGCTATACAGCTCCTTGAGTATCTGCTCGAAGGTCTCAAAGGTGGGCTCGGCGTGGCCGTGCTCTGACGCGAGGTACTCGGGCCAGTTCCACCACCGCCTTACGAAGTCCCGGTCGTAGAGATCGTTCTGGATCAGGTAGTTGGCGATGGAGAGGTTGATCGCGGCCTCGCTGCCGGGGTGCGGAGAGATCCAGTGATCCGCATGGGACGCGCTGTTCGACAGCCTGGTGTCGACCACGATCAGCTTGGCGCCGCCGGCCTTAGCTTCCACGATGCGCTGGGCATGGGGGTTGAAGTAGTGCCCGGCCTCGAGATGGGCGCTGATGAGGAAGATCACCTTGGCATTCGCATGATCGGGGCTCGGGCGATCGATACCGGTCCAGAAGTGGTAGCCCGCACGCGCTCCGCTGGAGCAGACATTGGTGTGTGAGTTGTGCCCGTCGACTCCCCAAGTCGCAAGCACGCGCTCGGTGAAGCCGTCCTCTCCCGGACGACCCACGTGGTACATGACCTCGTTGTGGCGCTGCTCTGTGATGGCTGCACGGATGCGCGCTGCGAGATCGTCGAGCGCTTCGTCCCAACTCACTTGGACCCATTTACCTTCGCCGCGCTCCCCTGCGCGCTTCAGAGGGTAAAGAATGCGGTCCGGATCAGTGATCTGATTGAGGGTTGCAGGACCCTTCGCGCAATTTCGGCCGCGCGAGCCGGGGTGCTCGGGATTGCCCTCGAACTTGCGAACCTGCAGGGTTTCTTTGTCCACGTATGCGAGCAGGCCACACGCTGATTCGCAGTTGAAGCAGGTGGTCGGAACAAGCATGTAGCGGCGCTCGATCCGCTCTGGCCAGGAACGCGAGTCGAGCTCGACCCAGTCATCCCATCTCTGCGTTGGAGGGAAAGCCGCCAGATGCACCCTGCTGGGCCCAGGGTAGAAGGTCTCCCCGCGCGCCACGACCTCGTCGTGCGCAGCGCTGACCCTGACGGCAAGCTCGTCCAGGCTCGGTCGCCGGCTCACGCAAGCGGCACGGTCTGAGCCGCCTGGACGTAAGCGTGCTCGTGAGCCAGCAAGCCTGCGAGGGCGAAGGGCGCAGCAAACACGCCTATGACGGGAGCGGCCACGCCCACCGCCACGAGGACCACGCCGCCCCAGAAGAAACCCTTGAAGTCACCGGCGATCATCGACCACTGGGCGAGATGGGCGTGGGCAGTGACGTGCACGAGGGTGATCTCTCCCCACAACATCAAGAGGTGGCCCGCTGCGCTTCCCGCCACGACATAGGCAATTGGTTCGGCCGCGCCGGGTTCGACAACCGGTGCGAGAAGCAAGAGTGCGGCGGCGCCTGCAAGCAGGGATTGAACCAGAAGGTGTGGAGGCAACAAAGGACTCTGCCACAGATCTCGAGCCTTTGACTGGGCAAAGAGATAGGCGGTGTAGACGGAGGTCATCGCCGCCAGCGGCAAACCGGGCCACACGAGAATTTTCTGCAAGGGGGCCCACCCGAACACACCGGCGAGCAGGTGGGCTGCCAGCACCGCGCCGTAGGCGGAGATGACCACCGCTCCCCTGGTCAGCCAGGAACGCCATTGGGGGCGCGTGAAGATGAGATGGAAGCGCTCGGGGTGTTCGAGATCCCAGACGAGCAGAGCTCCGGTGATGGCCAGGAACGCCGCTCCCAGGACAGGGGCCACCCACCTGAAGAGAGGGCCGTCATCGATGCCGGTGAACAGCAGCAGCAACGCCACGAGGTAGGCGCCCGCTGCTATCCCCTTGGTCCAGGTGTACAGACTCACCCGCCAGTCCCATGGGGCCTCGTGCCGGACATCGTAGGAGAGGAGCGCTGCAGCACTGCTGTTGCTCCATGCAGCCGGGTGACCCGAGTTGACGCTCTGCGGACCTCGAGCCTGCTCGCTCCACATGAAATTGTCCCCTTCAGGACGGCGCGCCGCAATGGGATCCAGGGTGGCCTGATGGGCGTCTTTGTAAAAGACCTTCGGTCTGGTCTCCTTCTCGGGGCGCCGCACCGTGACCGGCTCGCGATTCACGACCTGGGCCACCTTGGAGGAAGGGTCGAGCATGTCCCCGACGAAGATCGCCTCGACGGGACAGACGACGACACATGCGGGTTCCAGGCCAACCTCGAGGCGATGGGTGCAGAAGTTGCACTTCTCTGCGGAATGGTCTTCGGGGTTGATGAAGATCGCATCGTACGGACATGCGGCGATGCATGCCTTGCAGCCGATGCAGATCCTCTTGTCGAAGTCGACTATGCCGTCGGCCCGTTGGAACATCGCCGAAGTTGGGCACGCGGTGACGCAGGGGGCGTCGTCACACTGATTGCAGCGAGTGACCTGAAAGGCGCGCCGAGCTTGGGGCCAAGCTCCGACCTCCACAGACTTGACGTATGTGCGGGTAACCGACAAGGGGACTTCGTTCTCGGACTTACAGGCCGTGGTGCAAGCATGGCACCCGATGCAGCGGCTCTGGTCGAGTACCTTCGCCCACTTCTGGGGCCGGTTGGCTGCGGCGAGATCGGGGACGGCGCACACGTGCGAAACCTACACCGGCCCCGTGGAAGCGAGGGGCAGCAGCTTCCATCTGAATCCGGTATGCTTGGCTTGAATATACGCGCCTGCATCGACCTGAGGAGGTGGGACCCAATGACCAAGAGATCAGCGGTCTTTTCCCGCCGGCCTGAGGCGCGCTAGCAACCCTTTTTCCTCGTCTCCGTCCTTCGAAAGGGGACAGGGAACCTCCGGTCGGCCCGCCACACGACCATCTGAGCGCGCCCACTGGGGCGCCGATTTCCGAACTGGAGGAAACCCACCTTGATGCAAGAAATATCGTTGGACACGCTCGGCTGGGACACTCACTTCGCCGAGCATTTCAAACCCTTTGCCACCCAGGGCCTGATCGCCGCGCGCGTTGCCGTTGAGCACAGGGGGGCCTACATCGTCTATGCCGAGCTCGGCGAGCTGCAGGCCGAACTCACGGGACGGGCGCGCCACGATGCAATGTCCCGATCCGACCTTCCCGCAGTAGGAGACTGGGTCGCAGCAGAGATGCGCCCCGGCGAAAGCAGGGTCGTGATTCATGCGGTCCTGCCGCGCCGCGGCCAGTTCTCACGCAATGTTGCCGGATTTACCACCGAAGAGCAGATCCTGGCCGCCAACATCGACACCACTTTCCTCACCACCTCCCTCACCAGTGAGCTGAACCAGCGGCGTCTCGAGCGCTACCTCACTCTTGCCTGGGCAGGAGGCGCCAACCCCGTAGTGGTCCTCACCAAAGCAGACATCTGCGACGCCCTCGAATCGGCGGTCGCCAAGGTAGAAGCTGTTGCCCTGGGCGTGCCGGTACACATCACGAGTAGCGTCACGGGCGCCGGTGTGGAGGAGCTCAAACGCTACTTCGAGGGACACCGTACTGTGGCGCTGCTCGGCTCCTCGGGTGTCGGAAAGTCGAGTCTCGTTAACTCGATGTTGGGCCGGGAGCTACAAGACGTTCAGGAGCTGCGCAACGACGGAAAGGGCCGGCACACCACCACGAAGCGCGAGCTGATAGTCCTCCCAAGGGGCGGCTTGATGATCGACACCCCCGGCATGCGTGAGCTCCAGTTGTGGGACGACACCGGAGGACTCGAGGAAGCGTTCGAGGACATCAGCGCCATTGCAGGCGAATGTCACTTCAGAGACTGCCGGCACGAACAAGAGCCGGGATGCGCGGTTCTGCACGCCGTAGCCAACGGTCTGCTGCCGCAGGAACGCCTCGACAGCTACAGGAAGCTGCAGCGCGAGCTCAATCACCTTCACCTCAAGCAAGATCGGCGAGCAGCATCGGAACAACGCCGGAAGCTCCGAGCGGTGCACAGGAGTCGGCGCGGCACCGGACGCAATGTAGGACGGTCAACAAGAGACTGACCGGCCCTCGTACTTCCTGAAGAGCAGCTATCGGTCAGGGGCTAGCGCCCTTGCTTGCCCCTCATCTACTGGGGCCGGCCCGGTTGCGGTCTTGCCGCCGAGATGACTGCTGCAGGCCCTGGGCGCGGCCGGAGGGGAGCCTGCGCGCGCAGGCTCCCCTCCGTGACAGTTCAGCCCTCGAGCGGCTTCCCCGTTTCGAGCAACGTCTTCAGATCGCTGAGCACCCAGCTCCAGCCACCGCCGGCGCCCATGTCTTCCATCTCGCCGGAAACCAGCGCCGCCAGCTTCGGCGCGCCCTCGAGATCGTGAATCACCGTCAGCTTCGTAACGCCGCCCTGACCCTCCTCGATCTCCCACGTGAGGCGCGTGAACCCTTCCGCCGCCATCTCCGGGTCCATGACCATGCGCCACGTCGTGACCAGCTTCCGCGGTGGATCCGCCTCGACAACCTCGCCGTCGACGGCGACCTCCGGCGCGCCGGCCGACCGCATCGACTCGCTCGCGAGCCCCCGGTAAGCGCCGCCCGGACGAAGGTCGAACTCGGCGCGTCCACCGTAGCCGTACTTATCGGTCCACTCGGGCTTCGTGATCGCGTCCCAGATCGCCTCAGGCGTCGCCTTGATGTGCACCCGGTAGACCTGCGTGGTCACGGTCGTCTCCCCTGTGCTCGTCATGCCATCTCCTCCTCTAGCTCGGTCTTGAGCTCCGCCAGCGCCGACACCCGGCGCTCGGTGTACTTGTCGATCCACCGGTCGTGGATCAGCCGGATCGGCACCGGGTTCAAGAAGTGCAGCTTGGCCCGGCCCGACCGCCGTGCGACCACGAGGCCCGCTTCCTCCAGGACCCTCAGGTGCTTCATGACACCGAAGCGCGTCATTTCCAGCTCGGCCTCGAGCTCTGTCAGCGTGCGGCCGTCACGCTCGAAGAGCCGGTCGAGCAGGAAACGACGAGTCGGGTCGGCAAGCGCCTTGAACACACGGTCGTCATCCGTCATGCCGGCCATCATAGGTGACCGTATGGTCACATGTCAACCAAGGCATCCGGCCGATCGGCGGCCCGGCTCGTCCACACCGTGATCTCGGGCCGTGCTCCTCGCCGGGATCATCCACGAAAGAGGCCGTCGCGGGGAGCAGGAGACCCAGGGGCGGGTCCACGGCGGTCTGCTGGGACGGGGAGACCGCCCCCTGCTCCCGGGTTAGCGGCCTCTGCGCCGGCTGCGGCGAAGAGCGACCAGCACCGCAGTCACAGCGGCGATCAGGACCAGGACGATGCCGAGTGCCGCTGCATAGTTGTTCGGCAGCGCCGAGGGGTTCGAGGACGACCGGCCGAATCCAAGCACGTAAGGAAGAGCGGTGAGGGCAACGATGCCGCCGGCGACCAGGGCGCCCTGGACCGGGCCTCTGTAGCGGTCCGGCACGGCGCGCGACACGAGCACTCCGACCCCGATAACCACCGGAGCGAGCAAGAAATCATGCACGACGATCCCCCCCCAGGAACCACACCAGCCAGCTCGAGGGATGGGTCTGGGCGGCATTGATGATCAGCCCGTAGACCCCATAGGACATGAGCACCCATCCGATCACCGCCATGATCGAAAACAGCCGGCGGTTCGCCGGCCCCCTGTCCGCAGCGTTCGACAGCCGATCCTCATCCAGCGGCAAAGGGGTCAATCCACCGACACCCTCTGCACCCACTTGGTGTTGGTCACTCCCGGGCGATTGGGGCCGATCAACCGGACCGGAAAGCCATGATCGACATGGAGCGGCTCTCCGTTGACCTCGAGGGCAAGCATGGTGTCCGGGTCCTGAAGTTGTAGCGGGTTGACCAGCGAGACATCGTAGGTTCCCGGCTGCAGCGATTGAACGGTCACCGAGGAGTCGGGCGGCGCACCGGCCATGACTACGAGGTCGCTGAGGCGTACTCCTTTCCATCGCAGCGTCTGACTCCATCCATTCACACAGGAGATCGGAAGCTCGGCTTCGTGTTGGGCCAGAGCCTGAAGGTCCTCTAAGGAGAGCTCGAGGGTGTTGGCCACCGCGCCTGAAACCGTCAGGCGGTAAGCACTGATTCGTTCGGCGAGCTCCACTGTTTCCGCGCTTGGCGTTCCGACCACGGGAAAGCCCTGCGGGCCCACACCGGGGACGTAGGGGGCGAGGAAGGCCAAACGTCTGAGAGGCGGAAAGGTCTGACCGGCCGTCGTCAAGGTGATCAGACCCATCGCCCCGGTAACGGCTCCGAGGAAACCGCGTCGGGTGAGGCCCCCCGGCATCGGCGCGTTGGTCAGGGATCGCGATCGCCCCAACGCGTTGCGAGCAATCGACGCTTTGGCCCCAATATGGACGATCAGAGCACCGATCGTGATCCACGCTGCCCAATAGTGCCCGGTGGGGAAGAAGAAGTTCCATGGGTACCAGAAGCCGATATTGAGCACCCCGGTGAACAGCAGGAACAAGCTTCCGCCTACCAGAGGGACGAGACTTATACGTTCGACCAGGTGAAGTAGCCCGGCTATCGGGGGCCAAGCCCAGAGTCGCGGATAGGCGATCCACAGCTTCGCCAGCAACAAGGGTATCGATGCGAACCCGGTTGCCACGTGGAGGCCTTGAGTGACCCGGTACAGACCCACCGGGCGCGCCGGCCACGTGAACCATGCTGGGGGGGCCTGGATGAGATCCGAAAGGAGTCCAGTCACAAAGCAAATCGAGAAGCTGACGCCGAGAGCGATTCCAAGCAGCGCAGCAAGCCGCTGCGAGTGAAGCGTGCTCGTGAAGGCGTCCATTTTCAAGGGGCCTACGCGAAGGCGATCCAAGCGGCCGAACCGACGTCGGCTGCTCACTGCACCTCGCCGCTGCACGAGTCGAGCCACGCGAACCATCTTTCTCCGCTGGCCCAAACTCTGCGAGCCATGAAGCCGCTCTCCGAAGCCAGCTTATCTACGTCCGTCGCGCTGACTTGGGACCACGGCAGCCATTCGGCCGGCCGGCCGCCAACCTGGAGGCAGAGCGTCAGGTCGCAGGATCTCTTTGCAGGCGGAGCCACTTCTGCGAGCACACGCCCATGGGGAGCCAGCAGCTCTCGTGCTCTTCTCAAGAGCGCGCATGGGTTGGCGCCGATGCCGATGTTTCCATCCAGGAGCAGCAAGCTGCCCCACCTCCCTGCGCCTGGGACGCGGTCGAAGACCGAGCGCTGCAGAACACATGCACCTTGGCGTCGCGCCAGCCGTACCGCAGAGGGAGCAACGTCAATGCCGAGCACCGCTACTCCTGATCGTGCAAGAGCCGCAGCGTGTCTGCCCGGGCCACAGCCGACATCCAATACCGGCGCCGATGCAAGCTCGAGCACCTCCAAATCCTCATCGGACGCAGCTTCCGTCCATCGCTTCATCGCCATGGGTTCAGAACTACCGTCCTCGTGGACGAGGCTGAGGCTCGTATCCACCTTCAGCGGATGCCCTTTCGCCCTCTTCAAGTGCCCTCAACCCAGCAGCAAAGCGCGTGCCTGGAGCAAGCTTCGCCGCCTCGAGCGCGTCCTCGAAGCAGTCGACGTCCCGCAACGCGGGAAGCGTTTCTGTCCTGAGCCCCAGCTCCCGCAGCCGTTCCCATTGGGCGGCTCCGGTCGCAGCATCGCTCATCGGCACACCGAGGAAGACGCGCTGACCCGGTACCTGAAGTCCGATTGCCCAGTAGCCCCCATCAACCGAAGGGCCCAGGACCGCATCAGTGTCGCTCCGGGAAAGGGTCGTTGCCGCCTCGTGCAGCAATCGTCGGTCCAGGTGGGGGGTGTCCATTCCGACGAGCAATGACGATCCCCCGGCATCTTCGAAAGCAGCGGCCAGCCGTTCGTCGAGCCCTGTGCCACGTTGGGGAATGACCGAGTAGTCCGGCGGCAGCCACTCCGGTGCGGGCCCATCGAAGACCAGCACGCGCCGCGACGCCGGTGTTGCCGAGACAACATCGACCGTGTCCCGTAGTGCCATGGCCGCAAGGCGGGCCGCCTCTTCATAGGTGCATGGGGGGCATAGCCGGGTCTTGCATCTCCCCGGCGCTGGAGTCTTTGCCATGATCAGTAACTGAGGCGACGTCAGCACCGCAGCACCTTGACCATGTCGTGCACCGTTCGCACCGTGCCCCCAACTGTCCCCGTGACCTTGGATCGGCCCGCTCGGGGCAGATGGGTGACCGGCGTTTCCGAGATACGCCAACCGGCCTCCGCCGCCCGTGTCACCATCTCGAGCGGCCAGCCAAAGCGCCTGTCCGAAATCCCCAGACGAAGCAGGTTCAAGCGTGGCATCGCCCGCATGGGGCCGAGATCGCTGAGCCTGACTCCATACCTACGGCGAAGGTGCCACGTCAGAGCCCCATTGGCGAGGCGGGCGTGAATGGGCCAGCTACCCCTGGAAGCGGTGCGCGCCCCCATCACCAGCTCCGCGGCACCTCCCAGTATCGGGGCCGCGACCTCCGGAAGCTCGTGCGGATCGAGTGAGCCGTCACAATCCATGAAGCACACGATTTCACTCCTCGAGGCCTGGAGGCCGGCGTGACATGCTGCCCCGAATCCCGCCTGGGGCTCGCGGACCACACGCGCCCCAAGCCCAGCAGCCAGGTTCCCGGAGCCGTCCGTTGATCCGTTGTCCACGACCATGGGTGCATAGCCGTCCGGCATCCGAGTCAGGACCCACGGCAGTGCCTGGGCTTCATTGAGGACCGGCAGGATCACATCGATCACGATCGGAAGATACGGGTTGCAGGATCATAAACCCTGGGTCAATGCTTACGATTTGGAGAACACGCACCGGTCAAGTGCGGCTAAAGCGCCCACCGCTCCTAGGCTTGACTGATGACTTCCACCGTCCAGGCGCCGCGCCCCTCTTCCTTCGTCTCCCTATGGGCACGTCTGACGAGCCTCACGGCGCGTCTCAACCGGGAGGTTCTGGTCACAGCCGCCTGGCTGGCTCTCGTCGTCCTTTGTCACCTGTGGGGCGAAGAGCTGCTGGAGGCGAAGCGGCGAATCGCCCTGCACGCCCCACCTCTGTTCGGGAGGTTCGCCTGGCGTCCCGTCTGGGGTCTAACGGGGGCCGCAGCCATTGCGTTGGTTGTGATCTTCGCCGGATCCGGCCATCTTCACCGATTGTCCTGGAAACGCCTCATCATCGTCAGCATTTCCGTTGCTGCGCTCTTTGCTGCGGCTCTTGCCGCGTCCGGCGGGGTCGGCGAGCTCACTTCTCCCCTGCTTGGTCCGCATGCTTATCTCCGCGCCGTGCGGCAGGTTGGATCGCCGCTAGATTTTCTCAACCGCTTCACGGAAAGAATCGGCGGCTACCCGACACACATACGAGGTCATCCCCCCGGAACCGTGCTTGTCCTGTGGGGCCTGGACCGCATTGGGTTGGGCGGGGCCGGCTGGGCTGCGGCCCTCATGATCGCCGTCGGAGCGTCGGCTGCCGGAGCGGCCCTTTTGGCGGCCAAAGAGATAGCAGGAGAGCAGCTTGCAAGGAAATGTGCTCCGTTTCTCATACTCACTCCGGCCGCGATATGGATCGCCACCTCTGCCGACGCACTGTTCGCCGGAGTGGGCGCATGGGGCGTAGCGCTGTTCGTGCTTGCCACAGGGAAGGAGGGCCGCGCCGCCGACTCCATGGCATTCTCGGGGGGGGCGCTGCTTGGTGCGGCGCTCTTTCTTTCCTACGGCATCGTCCCCCTCGGCGGCATCGTGCTTGCGTCTGCCGTGTATCGGCGGCGTCTGCGCCCCCTCGTCATCGCAGCCGTGCCCCTTCTCTTGATCACCGCCGGTTTTGCCGCAGGAGGGTTCTGGTGGCTTGACGGCTTGCGGGCGACACTCAGCGAGTACCACCTCGGTGTGAGCCGGAGCCGACCCACCGCCTTCTTCGCCGTCAACAACTTGGCCGCTTTCTCCATTGCCATCGGGCCCGCCGTCTGGCTCGGCATTTCATATCTGCGGCGTTCTCCGATGTGGCTGATAGTAGGTTCCGTGCTCGTCGCCATCGTTGCCGCTGACATCACCGGTCTCTCCAAAGGTGAGGTCGAACGCATTTGGCTACCCTTCATCCCGTGGTTGACGGTTGCCGTTGCCGCCATCCCGGACACCGCTCGAAAAAGGTGGCTTGTGGCCCAGGCTCTCCTTGCGATTGGAATACAAACCGGAGTAGCCACACCGTGGTGAACGGGGGGGCAAAAGCACAGGTAGTAATCGTTGAAGACGACAAGGCCGTTTCAGACGTCGTGGCAAGATATCTCGCGCTCGAGGGCTTCGATGTCACAACCATCGCCGACGGACGCAAGGCCGTCGAGTACATCTATGCCCAGCCTCCTGACTTGGTCGTGCTCGACATAATGCTTCCAGGAATGGACGGCTTGGAGGTATGCAGACGCATACGGGATAAAGCTCCGGTGCCGATAATCATGTTGACCGCTCTAGGCGAGGAAAGCGATCGGGTCATGGGGCTCGACCTCGGGGCAGACGACTATGTGACCAAGCCGTTTTCCCCACGGGAGCTCACGGCGCGCGCCAAGTCGGTGTTGCGGCGGGCACAAGGGCCTTTGGCCGCCATCACGTCTGACATGACGGGCCCCCTGAAGGCGGGGGATCTCGAAGTGGACCTCCGCAGCAGGGAAGTCCGGGTTCACGGAGCACTCGCCGCCCTGACCGCCAAGGAATTCGACCTACTGGCATTCTTGATGATGCGGCCCCGGCAGGTCTTCACCAGAGAGGACCTTCTCGAGAAAGTCTGGGGATATACATTCGGGGACGACTCAACCGTGACGGTCCACGTTCGCAGACTACGGGGCAAGATCGAGCCAGACCCGGCCAGACCGGTACACATCCAGACTGTCTGGGGTGTGGGCTACCGGTTCGAGACATGACCCGCTACCCCTTTGCACTGGTCATCGCAGCCGGTGCCTTGCTCACGGGCGGCCTGGGCCTTGCCGTCGACCTGCCGATGAGGGACACATTGATCCTCGCCGGGATTGCAGTGGCGGCAGCGGTCGTGAGCGGAGCGTTCGGCGTCCTCCTCCTTCGCGCGATGCGGAACCGCTCGGCCGCACTTCAGGCAACGGTTGCTGTTGCTACAGGCACCGCCACTTTGGCCGGTGGAACTGGGCTCGCGGCCAAGGCCATGTTCATATCAGCCCACGATTTCGATGCTCTTCTTATCGTCCTTGCCGCAGCGGGCGCAGTCGGCATCGTGATCGCGGTGTGGTTCGGGCACAAGGTTGCCCTGTCCACGGGCTCTCTGGTCGACGCTGCTCGACGGATTGCAAGTGGAGAAGTGGTGCGGCACATCGCTCCCCTCAACACCCGCGAACTCGACGAGTTGGCCCAGGAGCTCGAGGACACCTCGGTGAATCTTGAAGCGGCGCGCTCCCGAGGGGCCGCCATGGAAGCGTCGCGCAGGGAGCTCGTGGCGTGGGTGTCGCACGACCTGAGAACGCCGCTTGCGGGGATACGCGCAATGAGCGAGGCTCTCGAAGACGGGGTGGTGAACGATCAGCAGACGGTTGCTCGGTACCATAAAGCTCTGCGTGTGGAGGCTGACCGACTAGCCGGATTGGTGGACGATCTCTTCGAGCTGAGCCGCATACAGGCGGGGGCATTGAGACTCGAGATGCAGTGCGTCCCACTCCGGGATCTGGTTTCCGACGCTCTGGCAGGGGCCGCAGAAGTGGCCCGGGCAAAGAATGTCAACCTCGAAGGCCGTATGAACAGCGAGGGGACCGAGTTGAGTGTGTCACTGCCCGAGATGGCTCGTGTCGTACGCAACTTGCTTGAGAATGCCATTCACCACACACCCAGCGACGGAACCGTGTATATAGAGGCTGGCGCTGCTCGCGATCACGCATTCCTGTCGGTGATTGATGCTTGCGGGGGAATACCCGACTCCGACATCGAGCGAGTCTTCGAGGTCGCCTTTCGTGGCGAGGCGTCTCGAACCTCGGACGACAAGCGAGGGGGGCTTGGCCTTGCGATCTCCAAGGGAATTGTCGAAGCCCACCACGGGGACATAGCGGTCCATAACGAAACAGAAGGTTGTCGCTTCACTGTCAAGCTTCCGCTCGAACAGCCGCATGCAACAGCATGAGGGTCCTGGTGACCGGCGCGGCCGGATTCATCGGTTCGCACATCGTCGATTCCCTGGTGGAAGCCGGCTGTGACGTTGTCGGCGTGGACTGTCTGCTGCCTGCGGCACATACGGGTGCTCCCGATTATCTGAACCCGGCTGCGGAGTTCCACCGGGCAGACCTACGCGATAGCGCTTCTCTTCGCCCCATCCTGGCCGGGATCGAGGGGGTGTCGCATCAGGCCGCCATGGTTGGCTTGGGTCGGTCGTTTGATGACGTAACGGACTACGTCACACACAACGACCTGGCAACCGGCGTCCTTCTCAAGGCGCTCGCAGCAAGGGAATTCAAGGGACGCTTTGTTCTGGGCGGCAGCATGGTCGTCTACGGAGAGGGCGCGTATGAATGTGTTGAGCACGGAATGGTCAGGCCGCAGCCGCGAACCGCCCTCAAACTCGACGCCGGCGAGTTCGACCCGCCATGCCCTCGATGCGGCAGGAACCTGGTCCCGCTTCCAATTGCCGAAACGACCCCGACAGATCCGCGCAACGTTTACGCGGCGACAAAGCTGCACCAGGAGCACCTTGCGTCTATCTTCGGCCGGGAAACCGACGCGCCGGTCACCTTGCTCCGCTATCACAACGTCTACGGCTCCCGCATGCCTCAGAACAGCCCCTACGCGGGGGTTGCGAGCATCTTTCGGAGCAGACTCGAGGAGGGGCGCTCCCCGGAGGTCTTCGAGGACGGCCGTCAGTTACGCGACTTCGTCCACGTCTCCGATGTCGCTCGCGCCAACCTGCTGGCACTGACTGCCGGCTTCGAGGATCCTGGCCCCTTCAACATCGCCACCGGACACCCGAAGAGCATCAACGACATGGCGACTGCGCTTGCCGAAGCCAACGGCGCCCCCGCCAACTCGCCGGTCATCACGGGGCGTTACCGCCTCGGAGACGTTCGCCACGTGTTCGCCTCCACCGAGCGGGCGGAACGCCTGCTCGGCTTCAGGGCCAAGGTTGGCTTCTCCGAAGGCATGCGCGCCTTCACGCAGGCGCGGCTGAGGGAATCGCGCCCGGGAGATCATCGGCGTTGCTCGAGCGTGCCCTAGGGCAGATATCTCCCGAGCTACCAGAGCTTCACATTCTTTTCGTCAATAGAGGTTGACAAACTGGGTCCGTCAACCTAGGATGACGGCCATGAGCCAAACCACCAAGCTGGCGACCGCAGCAAGCAGCCGGGATCCGTCCGTTGGCCTGCGTGCCGTTGCCTCATTGCGCGTCTTGGTGGAAGACCTTCAAGAACTGCAGATCGAAAACGCACGCTCTCAGGGTTGGTCGTGGGAGCAAATCGCTTCGGTCCTCGGAGTGAGCAAGCAGGCGGTGCACAAGAAGTACGCAGGGCGCCGCCTCCTGGGTCGAAGGAGGTAGAGGGTGTTCGAGCGCTTCACGCACTCTGCAAGGCAGGTTGTGGTGCTGGCCCAGACCGAAGCCCAGTCGCTCCGCCACAACTACATCGGAACCGAGCACCTGCTTCTGGGCCTGCTGGGGGAGACGGAAGGGCTTGCTGCTCGTGTCCTCAACGAGTTGGGCGTGGATCGGGACGACATCCACAAGGGGGTCGTCGATTACGTCGGTGCGGGACCCGTCAACCAGCCCGACGCCGCGGCGCTTGACGCAATAGGAATAGACCTCGATGCGGTGCGGCGCCGGGTCGAAGAGGCCTTTGGCCCCAACGCTCTCGAACGAACCAGAGCTGCGCGTGCCTGCGCCGAGAAGCGCCGAGGATTCCTGGGCCGAGGGCATCGGCGTCCCTTCGGGGAGGGCCATATTCCGTTCACCCCACGGGCAAAGAAGACCCTCGAGTTGTCGCTCAGAGAGGCCCTGGCTCTGGGCCATGGTTACATCGGCACAGAACACATTCTTCTGGGCCTGCTCAGAGAAGGGCAGGGTTTGGCGGCTCACTTGCTTTCTCGGGCAGACGTCAATTTCGAGGTGGTGCGGCGCAGGATAGTCGAGGAGTTGAGTCCGGATTCCGACGCCGGCTGATTCAACCAGAGAGAGGGTCCTCCATGTCGATAGTTGATCGCCTCCTGCAGCGACTGCTCGGTCCAACGGTAGAAGGACTGGTTGACGAGGCGCTCGATGAACAGGGCGTGGATCGACTCTACCGATACCGTGTCCACGGGGACAGGTCGCGGCTTCGTATCGACCCGACTGCAGTCGTGAACAACGCCTTGTTCAACCTCTCGTCGGGGGGCATCTCGATAGGCAGGCACGCCTTCTTCGGTCACAATGTGGCGGTGCTCACCGGAACTCATGACATCAATCTTTTCGGACAGCAGCGCCAAGCGACCATACCTTCGAGAGGCCGCGACGTCGTGGTGGAAGAAGGGGTATGGATAGCCAGCGATGCGCTGGTGCTCGGGCCCTGCACCATTGGCGCACATGCTGTTGTCGGTGCGGGTTCGCTTGTAATGGCCGATGTGGACGCCTACGCCGTCGTTGCCGGACGACCCGCCAAGAAGCTGCGCTCCGTCGAGCCGTCCCAGGACCCGTCATAGAGATCGTTCAACGAGGGCAAAGTACCTCTACATGAAGCTGGAGATCGGTGCGGGCGAGCATCCCCGACCCGATTACGATCTCCACTCCGACATCCTTTCCCTTCCGGGCATCGACATCGTCTGCCGCCTCGATGTGTTGCCCTTCGCCGACGAGAGCATCACCGCCATGCGGGCCAATCACGTGCTCGAGCATCAGAGCTACGAGTTGATCGAGGCGACACTGGGGGAATGGGCGCGCGTCCTTGCTCCGGGCGCCGAGCTCGATATCGGTGTCCCGGATGCCCGCTACATTGCCGAGCAGTGGATCCAGGGCGCAATGGACACCCCCGAGGCCAACTACTGGCTGCTCGGCGGGCACTCAGACCGCCTCGCCCACAAAGGGGTTGACGAACACGGTGCACCTCGATGGATCTGGAACGCCCACCACACGCTGTTCGATTCGACGTGGCTTAGTGAGCTTCTCGAAGCCCGCGGGTTCGAAGACGTGGACATCGCCTGCTACGACATAAGGAATCTGCGCTGCATCTCCACGCGGGCCGGCCGCATGGCCGGTTAGCCCACATAACCATGACGGCGGAAGAACCACCGAGTGTGTGAGTCTGGGGAGATCCATCCCCGCCTGATCGTCTCGATCTCCTGTCACGACCTTGGACGCCATCTCGGCTGTTACGGTGGCGCGTCGGTCAACAGCCCCAACCTCGACGCGCTTGCCCATGATGGGGTTCGCTTCGACCGAGCCTTCTGCGCTGCACCACAGTGCAGTCCCAGCCGGGCAACCCTGGCCACCGGACGTTATCCGCACAGCAACGGCGTCATGGGCCTGGCACACGGGGGCTTCGGGTGGGACCTTCACCCAGAGGAGCGGCACGTCGCTAGCCTGCTCGCCGCTCACGGCTACCGGACTCATCTTTTTGGGCTGCAGCACGTAACGCCCGATCCGGCACGCCTCGGCTTCCATGTCATTCATGGAACCGGTTCCGGGACAGAGGTCTCCGGGGCGGTAGCCAGATGGTGCTCTTCCAACAGAGGCCCAGAACCAACCTACGTGGAAATCAATCTCTTCGAACCCCATCGCCCCTACGACTACGGGGATATGCGTCCAGACGACTCCCGCGGCGTGAACATCCCCGGCTACCTTCCGGAGATAGACGAGTCACGCACAGAGATGGCCGCACTCCAAGGGGCAATCAAAGCCACCGATCGCAACATCGGTCGCATACTCGATGCGCTCGAAGAGACAGGGGTGACGGATGAGACCCTCATTCTGTTCACCGCCGACCATGGAATAGCGATGCCCCGGGCGAAATGCACACTCTATGACCCGGGAATCGAGATTGCATTGATAGTGAGATGGCCGGATGGAGGGTTTGGGGCGGGGACCCGGTCGGAGTTGGTCGGGAACGTCGACGTGCTGCCGACTCTGTTGGAGAGTGCAGACATAGCCGCGCCCAACAACCTTCAAGGCCGTTCCCTCCTGCCTCTGCTCCAGGGCCGCTCGTTCGAATCCCGCGACGCCGTCTATGCAGAGAAGACCTTCCACAGTTACTACGACCCGATGCGAGCCATGCGGACAGAACGCTACAAGCTCATATGGAATTTCGAATCCGCCTTTGCCGTCGAGGTCCCGGGCGATGTCCAGCGAGGAGCCGTCTTCCGATCGTCACCCGTCCGCTATTCGCATGATCGCAGCGACGCCGTCGAGTTCTACGACCTCGAAGAGGATCCGCTCGAGCGAGACAACTTGGCGTCCACCGGTCACTGCGCGCAGCGATTGGATCAAATGAGTGCTCAATTGCGCCGGTGGATGAGCGACACCAAAGACCCTCTGCTCACCGGCCCCATACCCTCACCACGCTATCGGCGCCTGGCAGCCGGCAAAATGGGCGGGCCGCCTGTGCCCGGGTGACCGCCCGGTCAGGACCAACGCCAGTTGCCGTCGGAACTGCGCGACGCTTTGACCGCGTCTTCGACCGGAGGGTTCTGTTCATGTTTGCGGCACCCCGTCGCCGCAAAACACCGGATGTGAATCTCCTCTGTGGAAGCGTCTATCCGCAAGAAGCTCTTGAACATGGGAGGATCGTTCCAGTCGAGGAACTGCGTCAGGTACTCGCGCACTGGGCCGGGCAGGCGCCGTCTGCTCGGAATCACTTTCTTGAAGGCGCGCCGCGCCTCGGGCGTCACGACCACATCGGCACCCAACGGCCGGACCGGTGGAACATCCAGATACTCCGCCATCAGTGCCGCTGCCTGATCCAGCGGTATCGCCAATTTCCCGAACAGCCAACCCAGCCGGCGCTCATACATCTCGCTTACCCGGGACAGGGAATCCCCGCGCAGCGGATAGCAGCGAAAGTCGGCCTCCTTTACTCCTGGAAGGTCTATTCGAGGGATCTTGTGTGTCCCTTGCATGCCCGCGCCTCCGCCGCCGTTGACGATGTACTGAATGACCCGGCCGTCCTCCAGCGAGACCGGATACCGCTCGTAGTGATGAATGTCGCCACCAATTGCCGCAATGTAGCCGTTCTCAGGCGCCCGGACGATGTCGTCGACTGTTTCTTTGCCGTCCTCGATCATTCCCGGGTGGCGGGCGCCTTCGACGTAGAAAGGCTTCGCCGTCAGCAGGATCTTGGGTTTACTCACCGTGCCCGAAAGCCGCCGCAGCCATTCGCCCTGATCACGGTCGATGTCACCAAGGACACCCGTATCTATCGCCACCAGCAACAAAGGTCCGGTGTCGATCGCAAGGTATGGCCCCGGTTGGAGAGCCCGCTGCTCGGGCCGACCACGAATCGCTTGCATGTCTTCGATCTTTCTTTCGCTCGTCGTCGAAGGATTTCGCCACACAAGCCTTCTGACGGCTCGCTGCCATAGTGCGCCGGTGTTCTCGGCCCGCCGGGGGTTTTCTCTCACCCTGGCATCACAAAAGTGACTCATGAAGCCGTTCAGTCCGTCGTACCAATCGTGGTTTCCGGGAACCGCGAAGATAGGGCCCGGATAGTCTTTGTACGCCCGGTAGAACCTGTCGGCGTAATCAACGGCATCCCCTGATGGGTAGACGACATCACCGTTGATGAACATGAAAGCTGTGTCTTGTGCCTTTTGCAACAGCCCGGGCACAAGGCAGTACTGTGACGCGTCGCCCTCGCCGGTATCCGCGAGCACCAAGAACGAGGTGTTCGGCCTATCCGCAAAGTCCCTGATCATGAAGTCGGGATCAGCATGGCGGGCAAGCTGACCTGCCACCCACCGACGACGCTCACTGTTGGTCGGATCGCCCAGAGACCGCGCTAGCCAGTCGTTACGCGCCCTGAATAGCAGCGCCGGGCGCACCCACGAAAGAGGCGTGTGCCCATGGGGCAGTAGTGACTTGAAATCCCCCGGCTCACAGTCCCAGCCCGCTCCCGCCCGGGACGTGCGCGAGGAGTCCCCCATCCCTAACTCTGCCATCGAGCTGCTACCCGTGATCGAATCTTCACCGTTCGCCGATGGCTATCGAATCCTCGGGGCCAGGCTTTGTGTTCTCCCAAAGGACCGCCACCCTACGAGCACCCGCCCCCCTTCCTCCAGCGCTGCCCGGTCCCGCTCTGCGAGTGTCCAACTGACCTCGATCGGCGTCTTCGGATCCAAAGCCACCACGGCGTCGGCCCGGGAGCGCCGGCCATCCCACGCGAAGAGGTGGGCCTTGCCCCGGTCCGAGGCCTTCAGGGTCACAGACAAGGCGTTCCCCTCGAGGTTGGGCCCGGATGTAACGCGCAGGGAAGTCCCCGGAGTGACCGCCGGCGCTGCGGCGAGAGGAACTCCATTGCGGGCGGATTGGAGGATCGACCGGGGTGAACGGACGCTGCGTGTCGCCACCCCGGGAATTATGGGCTTGTCTCTGCTCCGGTCTGGAGCTCGGTAGCCCTCGAGGTAGGCATGGCCCCATCTGTAGGGGTCCCCCTGGACCCCTTCCCAGGTGGACCATCCCAACCGGGTCTGACCTACCTTGTCCTGCGTGTCCGAGTCGTAGATGAAGATATCGAGACCGTTACGTCTCGGGTGCATTGCAGCGGGCAGCTCGGAAAAGGGAATTCTCGTCTCGATCGCGTACCCGTCATAGGGAGAGCTCACCTTCGATGCAATCTTCATCCCCGGCGCCGTTTGCTCGATGGGCCCCTGATGGGCGTCGGCGTCTCTGTAGGCCGCGGGGGGTTCCCCCTCCTTGGACGCTCTTGTCGTCGGGAAGATCCCCACTTTGAACGTCGAGGAGGTGTTCTCGGAGTCGCCCCTCGGGTCGATGGCGATCTCCACCGAGTCGGTCCGCCAGTGCCTCTTGGCGTCGCTCTGAGAGAGCACAGTGCCCAGCTTGTCGTCGGCCACCTCTACACCCAGGTAGAGCGCGCCGTCGGCCCACACAACTCGTGCGCGTCCAGACGCGTCCGCTCGAGAGTCCGGGGGCTCCCCTTCCCACAGGCGGCTCAGGTTGAGGCTCGATCCGTGGTATTCGCCGGCGGATACGACTCCGTCGAGCGTCGGTGCGGCGGTGGCCTCCGCCACTCTCGTCACGGGAACGAGGTTGAATGCTGCAAACTTGCGATCGGTGATTCCACCGGCTTGGGTGACGATGTCGAAGGGGTAATCACCCTCCTCGCCACCCATGTTCGAAACAGGCAGGCCGGGATCGGTATTGGCGGCCCGGACGATAACCCGCTCTGTGGCGCCCGGAGCAAGCGCGGTGAACCGCCGCTCCGTGGGCGCCATCGAGAACCCGGCCCCGGTCTTGAAGCGCACGAGACCCGACTGGGCCTCACGGCTGTAGTTGGTGAGGTCGACCCCGGCCGGAGCACCGGCGCCCCGGCCGATGGACAGCCGATCCACCAGCAGGCTGTCGAGTTGCTCGACCCCAACTCTCCGAGCCCAACGGCGAAAGTCCGCCACCTGCGGCAGCGGCTCGAGCATCCCCCGCACGGGGGGCACCACCTCAACCGCCCGGTTCGTGGCTCCGCCGCCAACTTCGGTCGTCAGGGTCGCTCCAACCGAGGTGCGGACGGAGGGGGAGGCATCTGCCGGAGGTGTCACCATGAAAGTGACGTCCGTCGTCTCATGGGGTTCCACCATCCCCAGGTCGCCCGACCCTTCCACCTGCCAGCCCGGCGGCAAGCTCAGGCTGACCGAGCTGCTCCCCAATCCGTCGTCGCCCGATCGCACATGAGCGGAGACCTCGAACGTCTCGCCACCGACCACATAGAAATCTTCCGAGGTGAGATAGAGCTCCGTCCTGGGAGGCAAGCCTGCCTCGTGAGTGGCCACGGCACCCTCCAGCATCGCCGTCGGGCGATCGGTGTGCTCGGTCAGGGGCACCCTGCTGTCGATCAGGGTGTAGAGGTCACAGGGGATGTCTGCTGGTTCCGAAGGCGCATCTCCGAACACCGACCAGCCCTGTGAGGCATATTCGCGCTGGGCCTCAACCTCAACTTGAGACCAACGCATGTCGTGCCTGGCCGACCATCGACCGTCCCACACCGCGAATATGTTGTCGGTGGGCTCGAGGGCAGTGACATCGCAGCCCGGTCCCGTTGGGGTGCCGTCGGTATTCGCCCCCTGGCGTAAGATGCTTGCGCTCCGCCATGCGCCGAGACCCTCTCGGGTGAATTGCTCCGGGAACACGCCCGGGTCGGCGGCCGCATAGAAAGCCTCGGTCGCGAGGCGTGCCGCATACTGATGATGGCCGTGGTTTCCCGGAGTGGGGGCAGGATCCATGGTCACGATCACCTCGGGTCGAGTCGCCCTGACCAGACGCACGATCTTCTCCAACGTCTCCTCGTGGCCCCACACGTCCTCGGTCAGAGCCGCGCTAACCGTGTAGTAGAAGTCGACCGTATCGAGGTAGAAGATGTCATTGATCCCGGCGCGCCGGACGGCGCGCCGTTCCTCGGCCTCCCGAAGGAGGCCCAGAGGGGGACCTTCTTCCGGGCCCACAGCGTTGCCGCCGCCCTCGCCGCGGGTAATGGTTACGACCCCCGCCTTGACGCCGCTGTACTCGTCCCATCGCCCGAAAGTCGACAGATTGAAGGCCTCGTCATCCGGATGGGCTCCGACGAAGAGGACATCGAGGTCGACACGGGGGCCTCCGTTCACTCCCGCAGATACCTCCGCCCCCGGGGAAGGCCAAGGCACGCCTACCAGAGTCACGCACAGCAGTACGAACAACAAGCTCGATCCACGTTTCATATCGCCCCTCCCGTCTGGCGGCCTCACCTCTTCGAGGCGAAACGGCGCCTTCACTTCGACGAAGTCTCGCAGAGAAGCCGGGCGCGCCGACTCGTCCTGCGAAAACCCAGGTACCCCGCACCGTCTCAGAGTGGGCACTCAGAGGTTTGATAGGGTTCACGAGTTCGGCTGGGACCCCGCAAACACGCAGGACGAGACGCCCTTGTGTCTCGCCTTGCGAAAGAGGAGAGCTCATGCAAACTACCCTTTTGTCCCCAAAGAAGAGCCTGCGGGCGGTGCTGGCGGGTATGGCCGTCCTTCTGCTGGCGGCATCCATCGGCGCAAGCGGCGCCGCAGGATCTGTCTCTCACTCCGCTCCGGGTTGCAGCCGGGGCAACCTGAACATCGCGCGGGAACGCTTCGGCACCGCCCCGGGTGGCGCGGCCGTCCACCTCTACAGGCTGACGAACAGCCATTGCATGCGCGTGAAGATCATCACGTATGGCGGCATCATTCAGTCCCTCAGCGTTCCCAACCGCAACGGCCGCACGAGAAACGTCGCCCTCGGCTTCTCCAACCTGGACGACTATGTCGAGCAGAACGACCCATACTTCGGAGCCATCATCGGGCGTTACGCAAACCGCATAGCCAACGGCGAGTTCACCCTCGACGGAGTTACCTACGAACTTCCCGTAAACAACGACCCCAACACCCTGCACGGCGGGCCGAAAGGCTTTCACACCAAAGTTTGGGACGCCCAGCCGTTGCAGGACGCAGACAGCGTCGGCCTCGAGCTCGGTTACACCAGCCGCGACGGCGAACAGGGTTTCCCTGGAAGACTGGAAACGCAAGTGAGATACACCCTTACCGAGAACAACGCCCTTCGAATGCACTACCTCGCGACTACCAGCAAGCCGACGGTTGTCAACCTGACTAATCATTCCTACTTCAACCTCGGCGGCGAAGGAACGGGCACCATCTACGATCACAGGCTGAAGATCAACGCAAACCACTACACCCCCGTTGACTCGACCTTGATCCCCACCGGAAGGATCGCTCGAGTGGCGGGCACGCCGTTCGACTTCCGCACCTCGAAAACGGTCGGAGCGCGCATACGCAACAGTCACCCGCAACTCTTGACGGGCCTCGGGTACGATCACAACTACGTGCTCAATGGCGGGCGGGGGCTGAGGCCGGCCGCACGGCTAACCGACCCGAAGAGTGGCCGGGTGCTTCACATCCTGACGACCGAACCCGGGATTCAGTTCTATTCGGGGAACTTCCTCGACGGAACGCTTATCGGAACGAGTGGCCACACCTATCGACAGAGTGACGGCCTGGCCCTCGAAACGCAGCACTACCCGGACTCTCCGAACCAGCGGGACTTTCCGTCAACGGTGCTGCGCCCAAACGCGACCTACGACACAACCACGGTATTCAGATTCTCGACGACCGGATAACGAACCAAAGGCGTGCACGGCGGGGTCTACCCTCCCCGC
>JACDDL010000278.1 GCA_013817045.1 Actinomycetota bacterium
CGCCTCCAAATCCGTCTTCGGCGGTGGATCGCTCCCCGGCACCGAACTGAGCTCACGGGCAATCTCCATTGGCGATGCTGGACGGAGCACGGCAGAGATCGAACGATCCCTCCGCCTCGGCGAACCGGCTGTAGTTGCGCGCATCGAGAACGACATGGTGTTGCTGGACCTGCGAACGGTGGCGCGTGAGCAGGATGCCGCGCTCGAAGCGGCCCTCTCCGCAACCCTGGCGGGTTGACGTCCGGTCAGCTAGAGGTCAATGGGGTCGCGTCGAAGTTCGCACACAGCTCTTCTATCGACTTGAATGCGATGACTGCGCCGGCGTCCATTAGCTCCTGCTCCGAGAATCCTCCGGTCATCAAAGCGACCGTGGGGACGCCCACCTTCTTTGCCGCCTCTATGTCGTAGGGCGTGTCTCCGATGAGCACCGCTCTGTCGGTACCTGCCTTCTCGAGAGCAGCCTTGATGAGATCTGGCTCCGGCTTCGTCGCTTCGACGTCAGCCGAGGTTGTCCACCCCTGCACGTCTTCTCGAACGTCGAGCTGGTCGATGTAATGGTCGATCTCCTCGGAGCTCGCCGAGCTCGAGAGCACAACCGGGTGGCCTCGCAGGCGAAGCTCGACCACAAGCGCTTTGGCGCCGGGCATCGGCGCGACCTCCCCGATGAGCGCCATGTAGAGGACGGTGTGGGCTGTGCGGACCTCCTCGCCGATCTCGGCCTCTGCTTCCGCTCCAACCAGGGACTCGATCAGTTGATCACCGCCCATCCCGATACTGCGGTGAATGCGCCACAGGGGCACCGTCACCTCGCTCTGGCGAAAGGCGCGGTACCAGGCAATGGCGTGATGGTAGTTCGTGTCGACGAGGGTCCCGTCGACATCGAGGATGACTGCACAAGGCATACGCAAGGATAGCGCGCTCGCGGGTACGGTTGGCGACCTCCGGTGAGTGGAGGACACGAGAGGAGATCCCGCTGCGAATGACCGAGATAGACATGATCGGCACGGCAATTCCCTTTTTCCCTAGCCTCAGCGAAGTACGGCTCAAAGCAATCGAGAACCACGACTACCTGGAGGAGGACGGATGAGCAACACTCCCATTGCCGATTACGCGATCCTCTCCGATTGCCATTCCGCCGCGCTTGTCAGCCGAACGGGCTCCATCGACTGGTTGTGCTTCCCGCGCTTTGACAGGCCCTCTACCTTTGCTCGCCTCCTCGATCGGGATGGGGGCCATTTCTCGATCCAGCCGCTCGAGGTCCAAGAGATCAGCCGTTCATACCTTGGGCCCACCATGGTTCTCGAAACGATATTTCGAACCGCTACGGGCAGGGTCAGTCTTGTTGATGCGTTGGCCGTCGGCCGCAACCAGCGGGGTCACGAGCTCGGTACCGACAGTCCTCACGTCTTGCTCCGGCGGGTGACCTGTCTCGAGGGTACGGCAGACATTGTTGTGGAGTATGCGCCCCGGCCGGAATACGGACTCATTCACCCCCTGTTGGCGCCGACTGAGGGAGGCATTACCGCTCGCGGTGGAGCGGAGCGATTGGCATTGTCGGCTCCGGTGGAGATGGAAATCGACCGTTCGGAAGCGAAGGTCCGTATCTCGCTCAATCGGGGAGAGACAATCGCCTATGCTCTGCAATACCGAGCGAGTTGGGAACAGCCCCCGCAGATATGGAGTCAGAACGAAATACTGGGCCGCCTCGAAGACACCATTGCGGCGTGGCGCTCGTGGTCCGAGATTCACCAAAGCTACGAAGGGCCCTGGGAGGATCTCATTCACACCAGCGGCCGGGTCCTGCAGGCGCTCACCTTCCAGCCGACCGGCGCCATTTGTGCGGCCGCAACGACCTCACTTCCCGAGGAATCGGGCGGCCAACGAAACTGGGACTATCGCTACACGTGGGTGCGTGACGCAAGCCTTACCCTCGAAGCCTTATGGGTTGCAGCATGTCCGGACGAGGCAACTTCGTTCTTCACCTATATGGCGGGGGCATCGGCCTCACAGATGCGGCGCGGCGTGGACCTGCAGATCATGTTCGGCGTCGGCGGCGAGCGAGACCTCACCGAACGCGAGCTTCCCCACCTGTCGGGATGGCGCAACAGCCGTCCGGTCAGAGTCGGGAACGATGCCTGGAACCAGCGTCAGCTCGATGTCTACGGCGAGTTGCTGAACGCCGCTTACCGGCTCTCGGACCAGCTGGGCGAGCTCGAACCCACGACGGCCTCGTTTCTGGTGGACGTCACCGAGGCCGCGGCGGCGCGCTGGGAGCAAACCGACTACGGGCTGTGGGAGCAGCGGGGCGAACCACAACACTTCCTCTACTCGAAGCTCATGTGCTGGGTCGCCCTCGATAGAGGCATCCATCTCGCCGATCGCCTCGGCGCCAATGACCGGATCGGCAGTTGGAAGGAGAAGCGCGAAGAGATCAAGGACGCGATCCACGAGCGCGGTTGGAGCGATGGGGCTCAAGCGTTCACTCAGGCGTTCGGCTCCGACGATCTCGACGCCGCAAACCTGATGATGCCGATCGTGGGATTCATCGCCGCCGACGATCCCCGCATGCTGGCGACGATCAAAGCGACCGAGGAGCGCCTGACCGATGGGCGCGGCCTGGTATTTCGCTACAAGTCCCACGACGGCCTCGAGGGAGAGGAAGGAACGTTCCTTCTGTGCACATTCTGGCTCGCTCAGGTGCAAGCGCTCGCCGGGCACATCGAAGATGCCAGATCGACGTTCGAGAAGGCAATCGGCTACGTCAACGACGTGGGCCTGCTGGCCGAAGAAGTCGAGCCGGCGACCGGGGAGCTGCTCGGCAACTTCCCCCAGGCATTCAGCCACATCGGACTTGTCAACGCGGCGTGGGCGATTGCTCAAGCCGAAAAGGGGCTGAGCCCGGGTGGCTCAAAGCTGTGAACCGTCTTCGCAGGCGTCCCATCGAGTAGCGGCAGGATAGGCTCGGTCATCCCAATGTAGCGGGTCACCTGTATCGTCGAGCCATGCAGGTTATCGGCACGGCCGGTCACGTCGATCACGGGAAGTCATCACTGGTCGAACACCTCACCGGCATCGATCCGGATCGCTTCGCCGAAGAAAAACGGCGGGGCCTGACGATAGACCTTGGTTTCGCGTGGGTGCCGCTTCCGTCGGGGCGCGAGATCGGGATCGTCGATGTGCCGGGGCACGAACGCTTCATCAAGAACATGCTCGCCGGCGCCGGAGGCATCACCGTTTGTCTGTTCGTGGTTGCAGCCAACGAAGGGTGGATGCCGCAGTCTGCCGAACATCTCGCGATCATCGACCTCCTTGCCGTCAGGACAGGAGTCATCGCCCTCACCAAAGCCGACACCGTCGATCAAGAAATGACCGAGCTAGTGATCGACGAGATCAATGCCAACCTTGCAGGATCATCGCTCGAGGGCGCGCCCATAGTTCCGTGCTCGTCCGTGACCGGCGATGGAATCGACCGGTTGTTGGAGACGCTCGACCGTGTGGTGG
>JACDDL010000279.1 GCA_013817045.1 Actinomycetota bacterium
GCATCGCCCTGGTGGATCTGTCGTATCACGACGTCAATCGCAAGAGGGGCCTCTACTACCTGCTCGAACGGCGCGGGTTGGCGGAGCGCATGTGCGACGAGCAGGACATCCAGACGGCAACCCAGCAACCTCCCGAGACAACCCGGGCCAAGCTGCGAGGCGACTTCATACGGGCCGCAAAGCGCAAGCGACGTGATTTCACCGTAGACTGGGTCCACCTCAAGCTCAACGACCAGGCGCAGCGGACGGTGCTGTGCAAGGACCCATTCCGCTCCACCGACGAGCGCGTGGCCAAGCTGATCGCATCTCTTTAGTGCACCTTTGCGTAAGTCCCGTCGCCCCAGAACGACCCTGCATCGACGATGGCGGCGTTCCTCGTCGCGCACGTACCCTCCGGGTACGCACGACTCCTCGCGCCTTGCCCTCGCCGCGCAGTGCCGCCCTGGACGTTGGCGTTACTTCCGCGCAGGAGCACTAGAGATGGCCGCCTGGGCGGAAGGCAGGATCTCAGAGTTGATCGAAGCCTCGGATGACCTCGTGCGTGCGCAAGCAACCGTCGACGGGGAGGAGGTCAGCGCGATCGGTTTTCCCTCCATGCTGGGACCTCTGCGAGTCGGCGACCGCGTCGTCCTGAATGTCACCGGGCTCGATCTCGACCTCGGCACCGGAGGCGACGGCTTCATTCTGTGGAACCTGGACGGCCCCGGCGCGCCGGGGCCTGGGGAGGGCCACATCGTCAAGCTTCGGTACACCCCCTGGCAGACCGAGGTGCTCGCGGCCGAGGCCCCGGAGAGCCCCCACCACGAGGCCCTCAGCCAACTCGAGACGCTCTCGGGCATGCCGGTGATTGTTTGCGGTCTTCACTCTCAAGTGGCGGGCGCGGTCGCGGGGGTCAAGGAGGCAGCGGGCGACTCACGCATCGGCTACCTCATGACCGATGGGGGGGCCCTTCCGCTGGCCTGGAGCAGACTCGTCGCATCTCTGCGGTCTGCCGGTCTGATCGATGTGACCTGCACATCGGGTCATGCCTTCGGTGGAGACCTCGAAAGTATCAATGCCTACAGCGGCTTGGCGGCCTTGCGCGCGGCGGGCTCCGCCGATGTAGTTGTGGCAGCCATGGGGCCGGGGGTTGTCGGGAGCGCAACCCGCCTGGGGTTTTCCGGGATGGAGGTCGGAGAGCTGCTGGATGCGGCCGGTGCCCTGGGAGGCCACGCAGTGGCGTCCTTGCGGATCTCGTTTTCCGATCCTCGACCGCGTCACCGAGGTGTCAGCCACCACAGCCTCACCGCGCTTCGGCTTGCTGCGGCAAGGAGGGCGACGATAGCGGTTCCGCAGCTGCCCGAAGAGCAGGAGCATCTGGTGCAGGTGAGCATTGCCGGGGCGGGTCTGGGCGAACGACACGAATTGGCTTTCGCAGATGGACAACCGGGGGTGGATCTGCTTCGCCGCACAGGGGTTGAGGTGACCTCAATGGGCAGGACCTTGGAGGACACCCCCGAGCTGTGGCTTGCGGCAGCAGCAGCCGGGCGGGTGGCCACCAGGTGGTTGTGAACCGAACCACGCAACGGGAGCTGCGTCTGCGCTACCAACTCCGGTATGACGCGTGGTTACCCTGGGCTGATGCGCCGCATTGAACGACTGATCAACCTCATAGCAGCCTTGCTCGAGGCGCGCCGCCCACTGACGGCCCAAGTCATAAGGGACACCATCGCGGGCTACGACCAGCTCACGCACGAGGCGTTCCGCCGGGCTTTCGAGCGTGACAAAGATGCGCTGCGATCGATGGGCATCCCTCTGGACACGGTGCCGGCAGACAAATTGATGGACGACCGCGCCGACGGCTACATCATTTCGAAATCTCGCTACTACCTGCCCGAGCTCGACCTGAAGCCGGACGAGCTCGCCGCCCTCAGGATCGCCGCCCAGGCGATTCTCGGCGGCGCGACCGAGGCAGAGAGCGGGTTGATGAAGCTGTCGATCGACTCGAGCGGCGCTCCCGCCCCGGGCCCTCGCGTTGTCTGGGGCGCAGATGTGGCGGCCGAGCAGCCCTCTCTCGGAGCGTTCTACTCGGCCTTGCTGGATCACAAGCCCGTCGAGTTCGAGTACCGGACGGCAAGCGCCGGTGCGGCCTCGAGGCGCCGGCTGCAGCCTTACGGCCTGGTCCACCGGCGAGGACACTGGTACCTCGTCGGGCAGGACCTCGACAAGGATGATGTGCGCTCCTTCAAGGTCGCACGCGTCTCCGGTCCCGTAGCGCGTCTCGCCGGCACCTACACGATCCCCCCTTCGTTCGACGCCGCCGAGCACGTCGGAGGAGAAGCATGGGCGATTGGACCGGACGCCTCCGATGCCACCGTTGTGCGCTTCGACTCATCCATGAGTTGGTGGGTCGAACAGAACATGCCGGGCCTGCCCGCGTCGGCGGGCCCGCACGGCGCCCTCGACGTCGAGGTGCCGGTGGCGAACTTGGATGCGCTCATTTCCTGGATCATCGGTTTCGGTTCCGAGGTCGAGATCCTCGCACCTGAGTCGGCGCGTCGCCGGCTCATCGAGCACCTGGCCTCGTACCTCGAGCAGCCTGCGTGAGCCCGGAAGACAAAGGGCGGCTTGGGAGGCGTCTCGGGCGCATCCTGGTCATGCTGCCTTACGCCATCCGCAACCCCGGCATAAGCGTCGACGAATTGGCGCAGAGGTTCGGGATCGCGCGCCGAGAGCTGATCGGCGATCTGAACCTCGTATTCCTTTGCGGCCTTCCCGGCTACGGGCCGGGTGACCTGATCGACGTGAGCCTCGAAGAGGATCGTGTCTACGTCGACATGGCCGACTACTTCAGCCTCCCGTTGAGACTCACGCCGACAGAGGCCCTAGCCCTTTACGCGGGAGGAGAAGCAATCGCAGCTCTTCCGGGGATGGAGGAAGCAGAAGCGCTCAGGCGGGCGCTCGGCAAACTGGGACGCGCACTTGGTTCAGGTGCAGCCGACAACACGAGCGGAATCAAGGTGGAGCTCGAGTCGGGCCCGCAGGAGCATCTCGAGAGCATTCAGCACGCTCTTCTTGAACGGCGCAGGCTGTGGTTGGAGTATTTCTCGGCGTCGCGCGGGGAGATGACCAAGCGCACGGTCGATCCCTGGGGCCTGGTGGCGGCACTTGGACGTTGGTATCTGGTTGGGTATGACCACCGAACGCAAGACGAGCGCATGTTCCGCACCGACCGGATCAAGAGTGTCGAGGTTCTTGCCGAACCCGCCGATGTGCCCACCGATTTCAACCCCGACGAGTACCGCGGGGCGTGGTCCGGCAGAAGGGCGCCGGATGTTGTGGGCTTCGAGATCTCGCCTGCTGCAGGGCGTTGGTTCGAGGACTATTACCCGGTCACGCGCTCGACCATTCTCGAAGATGGTTGGAGTGCGATCGAGATTGCAACCAGCGGAGATGTCTGGGCCGCGACTCTTCTGTTGCGTCTAGGTGCAGACGTGCGCAACGTGAGGCCTCAAG
>JACDDL010000083.1 GCA_013817045.1 Actinomycetota bacterium
ACCGAGTAAAGGGTACTTGCCCTGAGAGTCGAAAGAGTCTTGTCACCAGTGCTCCTGCGCGGAAGTAACGCTGGGACCAGGTTGTAGTTCTGCAGGAGTTCGGACCACGCCTTGCCGTCCACGTAGTGGCCGTGGGCCCTATTGGCCGGGGGACCCACCACACACCGGTTGGCCTCGAACTACTTGGGAACCGGAGGGGAATGGGCTCTTGGCTGCCCTGGGGTATGTGTCATCGAACTGCCATTCGAGGTGGTCGAAGACCTTGAGCACACCGGCAACCTGGGCAGCGATGTGGATCGCCAATTCCTTGGTCGACCGGTGAACCGCAATCCCCCTGACGGAAACCGTCCCTCCTTGGGTTTCGACCTGAAGCGCCAGAAAGTTCTCTCTACCCAACACGCCAAACGCCTTTTGCACCGATGCGGCGATCTCCTCATCGCTGCGCGCCATTGCTCGAACGAGATCCGATCGAGTCAGCACTCCGACCACGTAGTCGTCGGCGTCCACGACCGGAAGCCGTCTGACCCCACGGCGATGCATCAACGACGCCGCTTCCCAGACACTCGCCTCAGGTGGAATCGACACCACCTCTAGAGTCATTACATCACCCACGGTTGTGTTGTTCACTTCCCAAGCGGGGGCTCCAGGTGGGAGAGACATGAGGCGGTTGGGCGAGCCCAAGAAAGATGTGCCACGCGCCGCTTGGGCATAGGTTTGAACGAGGTCGGCCTCTGAAACGACGCCAACGAGCTTTCCCTTGTCCACCACCGGCGTTCCGCTGATACGATTCGACAGCAGCTGCTGCGCAGCTTGCTTGATTGTGTCTCTGGGGCCAAGGGCTACGACAAAGTGGGTCATCACGTCCTTGACCTTGAGTCTGTTCATCTATTTCTCCCTGGATGTTGTGTACTTCGCTCGAACGGCTACTTGGAGGTGAGACTGCGCTCTTTTGGGGCCGACGACTAGGGCCGAGCGGCCCGGGACCACGGGGCCGTTTGTCGTGGTTGTCTCATGATCCGGCACCACGACCTCATTCATGCTTCACTCGGTCTTTGAGCCGCACGGTCATGAGCGCCACTAGCAGGAGGGCAATCCCCGCAACCAACAGGGCCAGCGGCCCCCCGAGTCCGTCGGCCAGGTACTCTTCGATGATCTGAAGCAAGAATACGAAGAGACCCACGGTCCCGCATACGAGCAGCACCATCTCTGCGAACGAAACGCTCAGATAGAGAAGCGCTGCGGCGGAGATCATCCCCAGCGCCAGCCCCCATCCGTCCCGACTCTCGAAGAAGTTGATGACCACCACCTCGGAGCCGGCCAGCGCGCCGATGGCACCCAGCGCGAAGCCTGTGCGAGCAGGGGTGAGCAAGCCAATGCGCGCCAGCGCGATCCACGCCACCCCGGCTGCCCACAGAAGCAGTCCGAACCAGTCGTCCCCTCCGGCGATGTCGGAGATCCCTCCGCAGAGGAAGACCACGCCTCCGGCCACGGCGATCTGCTGGAGCGAGGTCCGGCGGTAGAGGTAGAGAAGGCCACCATAGAGAGTCAATGCCAGCCCGATTATCAGAGCGTAGCCGTTCTCGAGATCCCAGAGATCGCTTGCGGCCACGTCGGCAAGCCAGCCCATTCCGCCGGCTGAAAGGAACCAAAGGACAGTCACGAGGCGATGGCGGACTGGGCTGTGGCCGCCTCGCATCCACCATCCACCTGCCCAGAGGACCCCCGTTGCAAGTGCGAGGAGGCCTAGCTGTTCTTCCGCGGCGAGGTCGGACCATATCCGAGAGGCGATGAATGCACCAGCGCTGAGGACGAATATCGCTCCGACGTAGGCGATGACCTCGGCCAGGGCCGGGATCGCTCGGGAGTCCCCTCCGTCTCGGTTCTCGGCGGCCCGGATCGCTTGGGCCTGGTCTGGGGTGATGAGTCCCGCGCCCGTCCACCGTTCGAGCATTCGGTCGAGGTCATTCACGGTTTCCACCCCTTTCGGACCACAGGTCTCGCGCGTCACAGCCTGGCAGGCAACGCTCGCACCTCGCGATCTAAGCGGTAGAAGTCGGTGCACTCTTGTCTGCGTCGGTCTAACAAAGGGTGCACTGCCTTGCTTCGTGTAACGGATTTCCCAGGTGTGACTACGGCTCGGGGATAGTATCGACGAGGGACAAGCGGGGCGCCCGGCATCAATTAAGAAGTCTCTCATTTGCCTCTCATCATCCTCTAATACGGCTAGGGGAGACTGCTGGAATGATCAGGAGCATCAGCGCAGAGCCGCGCTTCCGTGATTCTCGACCGTGGGCGGACTCCGCCTGCCAGGGCGCCACCCATCATCTGGGTGACCGCCTCAGAGGGCCGCTCTTTCAGATGCCGGCGCCCGAACGGCAACTGGAGCAGCTTGTCGCTATGAAGGAAAGGCTCAACCGGCCATGAGCATCCCAGGGACGTCGGTCGATCGGCGGGCCGGTCGACGGCGACGGGTGAAGCGGTCACCGCTGCTGCTGCCTTCCCCGCTTGCCCCTGGTCAGACTGTCCTGTCGCCCATCTCGGTGGGGACTCAACGCTTCGACCGCATCATTGTTTGCACACCATGGCTGACGCCGGGCTCGGATCTTGCCGAGCTTCTCCGATCGACGGTGTCGAGCTGGCTGGAACCCGACGACCTTGTGACAATCAGCGAAAAGGCCGTCGTGGTCGCGACGGGGAGGGTGGTGCCCGCCGACGAGATACGCGTCGGGCGTTTGGCTAAATCGTCGCAAAGCATGTGCGTCCGACCGGGAACTCGCGCGGGCTGAGCATCCCAGAGAAGGCGCAACTGGTGATCGACATGGTGGGTAGGTGGCGCGTCCTGCTGGCAATTGCGGCGGCCGCCGTCACGCGGCCCATCGGATTACATGGCGCATTCTATGTGGTAGCCGGTTACAGAGCCCGGTCGATGGATGGGATGCGGCCGCCATATGGTGATGTGCTGCTGCCACCTCTTTCGCCGTGGGCTGCGCGCACAGTGGCCGAGCAGCTCTCTGCCGCGTTTGGTCATCCGGTTGCAATCGTTGACATCAACGATCGAGGTGGGTCGGTGCGAGCGAGGGCCGGTTCCATGATGATGACGCGCCAACTCGCCGCCGTCCTGGCTGACAATCCGATGGGTCAGCGGGATCAGTCCACACCGATCGTGGTCGTGCGCCAAGGGACCCGATTGACCGAGGCTCCTTACGGCCGATCCATCCTCCCTGATCTGGTCAGACGGAGGAACCGGACAAGCTGGCGGCTCTCGGGGACGCCGAGCAGGCGAGCGCCAACCAGATAGACCGCTCCTACAGAGCCCATCGAGGCTATCGCCGCCAGAACGGGCATCCATTCGTCGACGATGGCCCGGGTCGACAGCCCAACGACGCCGCTCACTGCGGCAGCGACGAGAATGGGACGTATGTATCCACCACCAATCGATACAGGAGCGACCCGACGCCGCACCGCTTGACGAAGTAGCCGGTATTCGATCCACGCTGCTATGGCTGCCGCAAGAGACAGGCCGACCGCACCGAGATGGTGACGGCCATCGCCGGTTGGTTCTCGAAACCTTTCCGGCATCGGTGTCACCGCAGGAAGGTCACCCACGATATTTAGTCCGTCCGCCCCAACCACGACCCGGTCGAACTGGAACATGAGCACCAGACCGAGCGCCAGTGACACGGCCACTCGTACAGCCGCGATCCGGGCCGGAATGCGCGGTTCGCCCAACCCGTAGATCACCGATTGCAGCAAGCGGGATCCAGTGGCCGCAAGCAGGGCTACTGCATGGACGGCGAGCACCAGCCACACTTGAAGCACATCGCGCTGATCGAACTCACCACTCTCAAACACCGCGGCGACGATCAGATCACCGATGAGCACGTAGGCCACCATTGTGGGAGCGATGTAGAACGCGATGCGGGCCAACCCTTTCTCGATCCGATCGAGCATTTCGGTGCGGCGCCCCGGGTCGATTGCCGACAGCTCCGGCAGTTCGGCCGCGGCGACCGACATACCGAACAGGCTCACAGGGAGGACGTAGAGCATCTGTGCATAGCGGAGCGAGGACAGAGCCCCGAGGGCCAGGAAGCTGGCGAGCAGGAGCTGGAGGTACCCGCTTATGTGCACCACGCCTCGGCCGAGCACGACAGGCACGAACGATCTGACCGTTCGGTGGACCCCCGGCAGGTCGGTGCGCAGGCTCGGCCTCACCCCGGGCGCCACCCGCCAAACGGCGGGTACCTGCACTGCGAATTGGAGCGCCCCACCGACGACCGTGCCCCAACCCAGCCACAACAACAGCGATGACTGCGCCGAAAGGCTGGTCTCGCCTGTGAGATTCACGTCGGCCAGAACGCCGACAGCGGCGACGAGTACGCTGATTTGCGCCACGTTCATCAGGACGGGAGCGACGTAGGAGAGAAAGAAACGCCGGTGGCTGTTGAGTACACCGAGACACCAGGCCGACATCACCAAGAACCCGACGCCCGGCGTAATGATTCGTAAGAGAGTGACCGTGAGCTCGAAGGTTACCGGGGCCAAGCCCGGCGCCAGGACGGCTGTGAGCGGTCGAGCGAAAAGGATGGCCAGGGCGACTAGAGTTCCGACAGCGGCGGCAAGCAGCCCGGCCAGAGCTCCAGCGACCTGGCCCGCCTCTTTCTCGCGTCCCTCCGCAAGCAGACGGCTGTACACGGGAATCATCGACGCCGACAACACGCCTTCGCCGAGGAGGTTCTGCAAGAGGTTGGGTATCCGTGAAGCGGCAGTGAACGCGTCGGCCGCGTATCCCGTGCCGAAGAAGTGGCCCAATGCCCGCTCCCGTGCCAAGCCGGTCATGCGCGAAAGGAAGATGCCGGTCGCCACCGCGCCCGCACTTCCCTTCTGCGAAGGTCGCAGAGCACGGACCCGTCGACCAATCCCAGATGCCCCCATGCGAGCAACCTACATACCGCACCTGCTTACCCACCGACATTAGGACGCTTTCCAAGCCGATCTCTCATGCGCAAGGGTTGAGTTTGGCGTCGGAACTGGCCGATTGTGGCGCCTGGCGGTGGTGGTGAGTTCTTTGTCTCCGAAGAGATGGTGAGCGAGGGGGCTTTGCGCCGCAATCTGCCCAGGGGGACTGTGGGACTATCCTCGAGTCACCATTGGCACCTCGAATGGCGAGAAGATGCTCTGCCCAAGATGCAGAAGCGAAAACGAGCCGGGTCGGAAATTCTGCGGAGAGTGCGGCAGCTCTCTCGCCAGCCCGTGTCCGTCGTGCGGATCCCTCAACGCACCGCACCTCAACTTCTGTGGAGAATGTGGCGCCGGACTTCAGGCATCGACGCGATCCTCGGAGACTCAACGAACCGGAGGGTGGCCGGGTAAACAGGCACGGAAGGTCGTGACCCTCGTCTTCTCCGATATGGCCGGCTCCACCGCCCTGGGAGAGGGGCGCGATCCCGAGTCGATCAGAGGGGTGTTGACCACCTATTTCGACGAGATGAGGCGAGTGCTGGAGGACCACGGAGGCACAATCGAAAAGTTCATCGGGGATGCGGTCGTAGCGGTCTTCGGGATTCCCCAGGTCCACGAAGATGATGCGCTTCGAGCAGTTCGAGCGGCGGCAGAGATGCAGAAGGCAGTGGCGCAGCTAGGCGAGCAGTCGATGACGGACTGGGGTGTCGCTCTTGAGTTCCGGACGGGGGTGAACACAGGAGAGGTTGTCTCTGGCGAGCTTTCACGGGAGCAGGGATTCGCCACAGGCGACGCCGTCAACGTTGCTGCTCGACTGGAACAGCATGCGCCGCCCGGTGAGGTTCTGATCGGTGAGAACACTTACGAACTGGTCAGAGACGCAGTCGAGGCGGAGCCGGTCGAACCCCTCATCTGCAAGGGCAAAGCCGAGCCGGTCCGTGCGTGGAAGCTCAGAAGGCTCGGGGGCGAGACAGGAGTAGCTCGCCGGCTTGACTCGCCGCTCGTGGGCCGGGAAGAGGAGCTTGCGCGGCTACATGCCGAATTGGACCTGGCTGGGAGTAGCAGGAGCAGTCGGATTGCGACGGTCTTGGGTGAGGCCGGTGTGGGTAAATCGAGGCTAACCAACGAGTTCGCGGCGTCGGCTGTCGATCGTGCTCGAATCCTGCGAGGCCGGTGTCTCTCCTACGGAAAGGGTATGACTTTCTGGCCGGTTGCAGAGGCGGTGAAGCAGGCGGCCGCCATAGTGGAAACAGACACCTCTGAGCAGGCTCGTAGCAAGATCGATATGCTCCTGCCCCCAGACAGCGAAGAGTCGCGACTGATCGCCGAGCATGTTGCCGGGGTGATCGGCCTCGGCCAGTCCTCGGGCGGGATTCAACAGAGCTTCTGGGCGCTGCGCAGGCTCTTTGAAGCCCTGGCGCAGTCTCGGCCCCTGATTCTTGTCTTCGACGACGTTCACTGGGCAGAGCCCACTTTCGTGGATTTCCTCGAACTACCTGGTTCAGTTCAGCAAGGGCTCCCCCCTGTTCGTCTTGTGCATGGCTCGTCCCGAATTTCTCGATACTCGTGCGCCCTGGATGACTCCACATGACGACGCGGTCACCATCCGGCTTCTCCCTCTCGAAGAGGACAAGAGCCAGCGGCTGGTCCAGAACCTGCTCGGGCAGGTAAGCCTGGCCGAGGATGTCATGGATCGCATTCTCGAGTCGGCGGAAGGAAACCCCCTGTTCGTCGAGGAGATGCTTCGAATGATGGTCGACGGCGGTCTCCTCGTGAAGGCCGGTGGACGATGGGTGCCCACAGGTGACATCTCGAGTCTCTCCATACCCTCCACGATCCATGCGCTCCTCGCCGCACGCCTCGACCACCTTGCCCCCGAGGAGCGAGAGGCACTGCAATGCGGCTCTGTGGTCGGGCAAGTGTTCTGGTGGGACTTCGTGGCCACCGCGTCACCGCACGACAACCAAGTTGTAAACGCACAGGCGCTGGTCCGCAAGGAGCTGATTCGCCCCGAAGGGAAACTTGTATCGGGGGAGGTCACGTTTCGGTTCAGTCACATTCTCATTCGTGACGCCGCCTATCTGGGCATTGCCAAGGCTGCTCGGGCAGAGCTACACGAACGCTTTGCATTCTGGCTCGAGTCGAAGTGGGGTAAGCGGAGTGAAGCGTACGAAGAAATTGTCGGGTATCACCTGGAGCAGGCTTACCGGTACAGGAGAGAGTTGAGACCGCTTAATGACGCCACAGTCATGCTTGGTATGCGCGCCGCTGAGCGCCTCTACTCTTCGGGCCGTAGAGCTCTAAACCGAAGCGACACCCCGGCTGCAATCGATCTACTTGGCAGGGCAACTGAACTGCTAAGCCCCGACCACCCTCTCTATCTCCGCTCGCTGTTCGACCTTGGATCTGCTCTAAGTGATCGCGGAAAGTTGGCGCGAGCAGCAGCTCTGCTGGAAGATATCGTACAAGGGGCAATCGCGGCGCGCAACCGTGCACTCGAGCTCAAGGCGTCGTTAGAAAGAGAATCCCTCCTCCTGCATACTGATCCGGAGGGAAGGGGACAGAGAATCATCGCAATATCTAACGACGCGCTGCCCCTACTCGAGGAGCAAGAGGACGACTCCGGGTTGGCACTTGTCTGGTTTCGCATCGGCTGGGCGAAAACGATGTGGTGCCGATATGGTGAGGCCACCGAGGCTATGGATCAAGCGCTCGTTCATGCTGAGCGCGCAGGAGATGTCCGTCAGCAAGGTCGGATCTTGCTGCGATTGGCTGCCAGCCTGGATGCCGGACCAATCCCTGCCCCCGACGTGCTGAGGAGATTCGCGGATTTGCTCGAGAGAGCCAAAGGCGATCGAGTATGTGAGTCAGCGGTTCTGGGAGAAGTTGCACAGATGAAGGCGTTATGTGGTCGATTCGAAGAGGCTCGGCAACTCTGCCTGCAGGTCGGCGGCACCTATCACGAGCTTGGCATGCAAATGTCGGAGGCGCAGAACAGAGCCGATGCCGCAAGGATCGAGATGCTCTCAGGTGACATATCGGCTGCCGAGCGGCAACTGCGTGCATCTTGGGTGGCCTGACCGCTCTAGGAGAGAAACCCATTTGTCCACGAGAGCCGCTGAGCTGGCAGAGGTTCTATACCTTCAAGGGCGCTACGGCGAGGCTGAGGACTTCACCCGAATCAGCGAGGAGATGGGGGCGGGAGACGATGTAGAGACACAGGCAAAGTGGCGGGCGGTTCGTGCGTTGGTCTTTGCCAGGAAGGGCAAGGTTGCCGAGGCGCGGGAACTAGGGCAAGAGGCAGCAGCGCGGGCCGAGACAACCGATTTCCTTTACCTGCTTGGAGATGTTTACTTTTACGTGGGTGAAGCCGCTCTACTCTCTAATGCTGTCTCAACTGCTGTAATCGCTTATAAGAAGTCCCTGTCATTCCATGAGCAGAAAGGGAATGTTCCCTCAGCGAACAAGGTGCGGAGCCTCTTGGAGAAGATCACTTAAGTATATGAATGGGGCCCCGGGCCTGCATTCCGCGTTGATTGGGTTGGCTTGACCGTTCCGCCATCTGCAGTCATCAGCACCTCGCCGACATCACCGGAGAGGTGCAACCGAGCCGGCCTGAGTTACCGTTTGCGATCTGCCCTCTGACGGAGCAGGATATGGAGCACGAATCGCCGGACGAGGGGGTAGAGAAAATGTGTCTTCCAGGCACGATCGAGACGGTCCGCGCAACGGTTAAAGACGAAGGGCCCACCCGCATCAGCCGCCGCACTGCGCTCCTTGCGGGGGCAGGTACGGCGGCCGCGGGTGTGCTTCCTCGACCGGCCCTTGCCTCGCCCGCCGCCGAGAAGAGAACGCAGGACCTCACCCACGTGTTTCGTGAGGGCTTCCCTGTCTACTCTTTCGATCCGCCTGCCAGGCGGACGCTTGTAACCGTGGAGCAGGACGGGTTCTACAGTCAGGAATGGACGTTCGGAGAGCACTCCGGCACTCACATGGACGCGCCGGGTCACTTCATCGCCGGTGGCCGCTACTCGCCGGAGATCACCCTGGACGAGCTGTTTGTTCCCGTGGCCGTCATCGACATCTCCGATCGCGTGGCCCACAATTCCGACGCGGTCGTTACTCCGAGCGATCTGATGAGGTTCGAGCGACGGTATGGGCGCATTCCGAAGAGGGCCGGCGTCTTTATGTACTCGGGCTGGGAGCGCCGGGTCGGAAACCCCGACGCCTTCAAGAACGTTGGGTCTGACGGTAAGTTTCACTTCCCCGGCTTCGGCGTGAGGGCCGTGGAGTGGCTTCTTGCCCACCGCCATATCACGTGCATCGGTGTTGACACTCTCAGCCTCGACCGCGGTGCCTCGACGACTTTTGCGACCCATTTGACGATCCTGGGGGCGAACAAGTACGGGCTCGAGAACATCGCCAACCTCAAGCGGATTCCGCCGATCGGAGCGCGAGCTTTTGTCGGCCTGATCCCGTGGGAGGAGGGCTCGGGCGGGCCGTGCCGCCTGATCGCGCGCTGGTAATCGCCCAATTGAGTGCAAGCTAAGGCGACCCCTGGAACGTCGAACGGGGTGTTGAGCGGTGGACTCCCGGTGACGCGAAGTACTCAGCAATGCGGCGAGGTACCCTCACAATGTCGTCGCTCGCTCCGGCATTCTCCTGCGCCACCAGTCGTGTCACGCCTCCTCGCAGTGCCTTGCCCGCATCCCTTGTCGGTCAATAAACCGTCGAGCCGCCACCCCGGCCAGGGTTTGTATGAGCGCAGTCATTCTCCAGTGGTGCCGTCGAGAAGCTCCCGTGTAGCGTCAGCATGCCCGGCGTGGCGTGCCGTTTCGTTGATCAAGTGCAGTAGCACCCAACGGAGGTCTCTGTTGTCGCCCCATCTGCATGGCTCGGCGAGTGACGACATCGACCTAACCACCGCGTCCGTCGCAATCGCCCTCTCCCGGTATGCGACTTGGGCAGCATCCACCGTGAGCTCAAGACCGGGGCTGAACTCCTCCTCACTCCTACTGACCTTCTCGCCACGCATCGCGCCCTCGATCCACCTCCACTCCACATGGGTGAGGTGGTTAACGATGCCCAACAGCGAGATCAATGAGCCATTGGGAGTCCACCGAGCGTCCCTGTCGCTCAACCCCTCGACCTTCCGCAACACTGCGCCCCGAAGATAACCGAGCCAACGCAGGAACAACTCGACCTCGTCGGGAGACCCACCTGGAAAGCCCACTTCTTGGTCGGTCGACACTATCCCAAGATAGGCGGTCAAGCGCCTCGGGATCGCCAGAGACCTCGAGCCGGCGCCCGGAGGACCTCGGATTCATCTAGTGGTTCGTCGCGCAAGTAGCGCCTGCACCGAGAGCGTCCCGGCGCGCCGAGGGCAAGGCGCGAGAAGTCGAGCGTACCTGGAGGTACGTGAGCGACGAGACACGCAGCCATCGGCGATGCAGGGGCGCTCGAATGCGTCGGTAATTTGCGCGACGAGGCACTAGTTTCCGACAGAAGCTTTGACGGCGTCGACGATGCGCGCCGCGTGGACGCTATCGGTATCTAGGATGGAGGGCGAAATGTGCCAGTTCCCATATTCGGTGCGGTTCCGCTGCTTTCGCATTCTGTTGAAAGAGCGAGCATCGGCGACATACGCACCTCCGATGACGGCCTCAATGTAGCGCGCCTTAGCTTCATGGGCGCCGAGCTTGGACTTGCTTGCCCGGTAACCGTTTGCTAGCATGTGTGCGTCCACGGCCTTTCGAGCGGCGTCGTAGACGAGTGAGTACGAACCCTCGGGATCGTTAGCGGCTATTGTTGCTGCCGAGGCAAGGTGTCGTTTTGCCTCCTTGAGTTTGTTCTTGGCGACATCGACGTCGGGTTCGACCGCCTCTATTCGTCCTTCGTTCAGCAGATCGTCGAGTGAGGTCATGCCACTTTCTCCACAACCCGGACGAGGGGACCCTTCTTCACCTCGCGCAGGAAGCCCGAGCGCGTCGCCTTCCAGTCGCTTCGCGACACCATCACGGAGTTCACCTCTACACCGAGGAGTTCTTGCAGGCCGTTGAAAACGTCCTCGGCGTCATCGGGGTCCGTGTTGCCCACGATCAGGACATCGATGTCGGCGGGGGGAGGACCGAGCTCACCTTCATAGCGACGGGCCCAGGAGCCAAAGATGTATGCCTCTTCCACTCCCTCCAAAACTTCTAGACGCTCACCAAGGATGACGGCCGGTCCCAGCAGTTTCATGGCCAATGAGCGCAGCTCGGGGAAATAAAGGGACTCCTCATTCGCCTTGATCACCTTGCTACGCCCGATCGACTTAACGGTCACGAGAGCCGCTTTCTTGAGCCGGTCGATCTCACGCCAAACGGTCGGCTGCGATACCTGAGTGACGCGAACCAGCTCGGGCACGGTGAATTCCCTGCCGGCGTTGATGAGAAGATGGGCGAAGATCTTGAGCTGCTGCCGGGACCGGAAGATCGGCAGCAAGGCGGGCACTCTTCGAGTAGTCATAACCAGAATAGTATCATTCAGAATACGAATAATAACGCCCTCATCGTTACGCCTGGCCGTACCACCCACATCGCCACTCGCTAGCTCGGCGGGCTCCTCGGACCTTCACTGCCTCTTGATGCACGGCTTCCG
>JACDDL010000280.1 GCA_013817045.1 Actinomycetota bacterium
TGCAACGCGCCCGCTTCGTGATCATCCCGATGATTGCGCCGGTGCTCACCCTCGTTACCGCTATCACCCTCATCGGAGGGTTTGCCGTCGTCGACTACATCATCATCATGACCCAGGGAGGACCGGGAACGGCATCCGAAGTCCTCGGCAGCTATGCCTACAGCAAGGCTTTCGAGCAAAACAGCGTCGGGTACGGCGCCACTCTGTCGATCTTGATCACCGTCCTGTCGCTCGTCGCGGCAGTTGCCTTCCTCCGCTTCAGGGAGCGTGATCGCTAATGGCTCAAGCGGTCGATCGTTCGTCTGTGCGGACCAGCACGGCGCCTTCGGGCCGCGCCCAGCGCGTAGGGGGCACGGTCCTGAAGTACGTCATTCTGGGTTTCTTCGCTCTCGTAACTCTTTACCCGCTGATACTGGTTATCTCTACGGCTCTTAAGGACCCTTTGCAGATAACGGTCAACCCATTTCAACTGTTTTCGTCATGGCACCCGCAGAACATCGTCGACGCATGGCAGATCGGCCAGTTCGGCAGCTTCTTCTTCAACACGGTGAAGATCACAGTCCCGGTCGTGGTCCTGGTGGTAGCACTGTCCGTCCTGGCGGCCTACGCACTGGCGCGCCTCAACTTCCCCGGTAAAGGCTTCGTCTTCTTACTGTTCACACTCGGGCTGATGATTCCGTTCACTTCGGTGATGATCCCGCTCTTCTACCAGCTTCGGGACATGGGGCTCTTGGGATCCATCTGGGCGGTGATCCTTCCTGCGGTGGCCGGCTCGGCCGGTTTCGGCATCCCTCTCGGGGTATTCCTGATGCGGGGTTTCTACCTGGACCTCCCAAATGAGCTAGCCGAAGCGGCGCGGGTCGACGGAGCAAGCGAGTTCCAGGTCTTCTACAGAGTCATGCTTCCGTTGTCCGCTCCGGGTGTCGCAGTTCTGTCGGTACTCGTCTTCTTCCAGACCTGGAACACCTTCTTGTTGCCGCTTCTCTATCTGCCCGGAACGGAGAACCGGCCGCTCGCCACGGGCCTGTACCAGTTCGCCGCAGGCCGAACGCAGGACTATGGGTTGATTGCAGCCGGAGCCTTGATCATGGCGGTCCCCGTGCTCGTCATCTTCCTGATAGCCCAACGCCAGTTCGTCAAAGGCGTGACCACAGGGGCTCTCAAAGGCTAGCCCTAACTCTGGTCGAAAATGAACACCAGGCGCTAATTTTCGACCAAGGTTTACGAGCGATCAGTGGGGAGCAGTGAAAACATCACCACATCCACTCGGCAGCCACGGTGCTCGTGGTATCCGCGCAGGATCCCTTCGCGAACGAACCCCGCCTTCTCTGCCACACGCTGCGATGCCACGTTGTCTGGATCGGTTACCAACTCGATGCGAGCGGGATGAAGATTGGCGAACACCCAGTCCGACAGTGCCCGAAGGGCCGTTGTCGCAACTCCCTGGCCTCGGGCGATCGGGACGATCCAGTACCCGACGTCGGCTACCCCTCTGGCGCGAGCCATTCGGCAACCGATCGATCCCAGAGGGCGGTCGGAGCCGGGGTCGACGATCGCCAGAGCGAAGCCCCTTCCCGTGGCAGCGTCCTCCTCCATCATCGCCACATACTCCAGAGCGTGGCTCTCGTCATAAGGCGACGGCAGCGGCAGCCACCTTTGGATCTCTTTGTCGGAACAGGCAGCCGCAATAGCAGCGGCGTCACCTGGACGCCACCTTCGTAATGTCACGGCGCCTGCGGTCAGCTCGTCCGGGTGATCGAGCGACCATTCGACCGGACGGTCTATCCATGCCACATGGGTCAAGGTAGATCCATCGAGGTCGTTTGCGTGTGCATGCCCGGTTGGCTCGTAGCCGAGCTCGTGGAGGCCGGCGGCAAGCCCGCCCGGCGGCTGCTCGTCTGAGCCCGAATAGCGGCAGACGATGAGTCGGCCGTTTGAGGTAAGGGCGTCTCGCAGCAGCCTGTCGATCAACTCGGCGCGCCGGTGGCTCGGAACGTATTCGAGCTCGATCCTCACGAAGTCGAATCTCCTCGGAGGTCGCCAGTCGAGGATGTTGCCCGAGTAGAACCGCTCGGACCACTGTGGCAGGCGCTTCCTTGCCACAGACAGCAACCGGGGCGACAGGTCGATGCCGAACGGCTCAATTGTCAGATTACGCGCTCCGGTCCATCCGACGATCGATTCCATCAAGAGCCCATTCGCACACCCCACATCAAGAAATGAGCCGTCACGGTCGACCACCTCTGCGATCACGCGCCGGGCGCGTTCCCAGCGCCCCTCATCACCGGAAAAACCCGATTGAGCGCGAACATCGGACGAGCTCAGGTAGGCACCCTCCACGGACTTTCGCATGTCGCCGAACCACTTGGACTCATCGACCATTGCGCATTAGGCTCGCACATTCCGTGCGGAGTAAGTGCTGAGGGTACGTTATTCCCCCCCGGCACTCGCACGGGCTAGTCGGCGAAAGCCGCCTCCATCAGTTCCTCTTGCTCCTGCTTGTGTATCGCCATGCTTCCGGTCGCGGGACTGGCGCTCTCGGCGCGCCCGGCATGGCTCAGCTCCAAGCGGTCGGGGAGCTGCCCTCGGCCCATCAAATTCTTGAACACGAAGTCCCACGCTCCCATGTTGATCGGCTCTTCTTGAACCCATCGCACCTGCGATGCGCTGGGATAGCGATCGAAGATCTCGCTAAGCTGATCCTCCGGAAAGGGATAAAGCTGCTCCAGCCGCACGATTGCGGCGGGCGCACCTCGCTGATTGCGTTGTTCGGCGAGCTCATAGGCAACCTTGCCGGAACACATCAGGATGCGCCGGACATCTGCCGGCTCTTTCACCTGCGGATCGTCAAGTGTCTCTTTGAAATGGCCCTCGATGAACTCCTCGGTCTTGCTCCTCGCCAGGGGGTTGCGGAGCAGGGACTTCGGCGTCATCAAGATCAGTGGCTTCGAAACCGGACGGCGTATCTGCCGGCGGAGGACATGAAAGTACTGAGCGGCCGTAGTCGGCTGCGACACCTGGATGCTGTCTTCCGCCGCCAGGGTCAGAAATCGTTCTAGCCGTGCACTCGAGTGTTCCGGCCCCTGCCCCTCGTATCCGTGCGGGAGCAGCAACACCAAACGACTCTTTTGATCCCACTTGTCCTCACCGGCAACGATGAACTGGTCTACGATCACCTGTCCGCCGTTCACGAAGTCGCCGAACTGCCCCTCCCAGCACACCAGGGCGTCGCCATTGGTGACCGAGTAGCCGTACTCAAAGCCCAGTGCGGCAAACTCGGAGAGCAGACTGTCGTGCACCCTGAAGATACCCTGGTTCTCGTCGACATGATTGAGTGGCAGATACTCCTCGCCGGTTCGGTAGTCGACCAGAACCGAATGGCGCTGGCTGAAAGTGCCGCGCCTCGAATCCTGTCCCGCAAGCCGGACGGGTGTCCCTTCGTACAGCAAAGTCCCAAA
>JACDDL010000084.1 GCA_013817045.1 Actinomycetota bacterium
TCGTCCGGGTACGACGGGTCACCTTCCGACATCGACATCCATGCGCGCGAAGTCTTGTCGATGCGCCGCAGGGCCACAGAGATCATCGCCCACCACTGCCACCAATCGGTCGATCAGGTGGCCGATGACATCGATCGCGACCGGTTCATGAGCGCAAGAGAAGCCAAGGGTTACGGCCTTGTCGACGACGTACTGACAGATCGGAAAGGGCTTCAACTCGAACGATTCACCCACAAGCAATCACTGGGCGACGGATACTCGAATGGAGAAACCTCCTAGCACACCCGCAGGCATACACGCCCACCTGTGATCCGTTTTCATCCCAGAGGCAATCTTTAGACACTCTTAACCCGTACTCAAGGTGGCCAGAACTATGGTCTCTGGGAAGAGAAAAGGGCTCAAAAGGAAGGATGAGGATATGCACGCACACGCGCGATCTCTGGGGCGCTTCGCGGGCCTTGCTCCCGTTGCGCTTCGCTTTATCGTCGGCGGGATGATGTTCTTCCACGGGCTCGACAAGCTGACTGCCGGACCCGCCGGCTTCGGCCAGTTCCTGCAAAGCCTTGGTCTGCCGGCCGGCGTCGCGCTCGGTTGGGCCGTGACGATGCTGGAGTTGGTGGGAGGAGCGTTGCTGGTTTTCGGGCTCTTTTCCCGAGTAGTTGCGGCGCTCTTGATCGTGAACCTCATCGGCGCAATCATCTACGTGAGTGGAGAGGCGGGGCTCATCGCCGCCGAGGGCGTGGGCTACGAGCGCGATCTCGCCTACATCGCAGGTTTCATCGGTGTCGTGCTTCTTGGGCCCGGCCGACCGTCGCTCGACCACGCATTTGGCATCGAGAAGCACGTCCCTGCGCTCGTATCTGCAGAAAGTTCTGCGGAAGGGACTCGTACATCCGTTGCCGATCACCGGCAAGCACGCGCCTGACCTTACTCACGCGACGATCGACCTCCGAAGGCTGATCGAAACCGAGAGCAGGACGACGGCAAACGCAATCAGAACCCCCAGTTGAGGTAGCACGTCGAATAAGCCGGCGTCGCGCCGGATCAATTCGGTGAATCCCCGCATCGCCCACGCATGAGGCGTTATCAGGGCCACCTTCTTCATCAGCGGGGGGAAGACCTCCAATGGAACCATGCAACCCCCCAGAGCCGCGAGCCCCAGGCTCAAAGGGGTCAGTGCCGCCGCCTGTTGCTCGGTGGCGAGGAGGGCACCGAAAAGCATGGCCGCTCCGGTGCTCACCAGGGCAAAGGCGACGACGAGCGCGCTGGCGGCGAGCGGGGCTCCCCAGTCCACTCCGAACAACACCGTTGCGATGATCACGATGAAGGTGCCCTGCACCATGGCGATCAGAAACCGGCCGATGGCCTCACCGATCAGAACGGTGCCAATCCCCAACGGTGTCGAGAGCATTCGCCGGGACACTCCGAGGTGCCTGCTTTGGATGAGGGCGACGGAGCCGCCCAGCGAGTTGATGAAGGTGAACAACACGAGCTGGCTCGCGGCTCCGAGATCGAAGCGCCCAAAGGATTCCTCCGGAGCACCGCCTTCAGCCGAGGCGACGTCCACGGCCACGCCGGGATCAGCCGCGGAAACGGCCTCGGCGCGCCGGTACGCGTCCTCGAAGCCAACTTCGTCCTTCGCCGACGCGAAGCGGGCGGCGCGAACAAGCCCTGCCTGATCCGCAACTGCGGAGTCAACCGTGGTTCGAAGCGCACTCGATAGCCCCCCCGGCTGCGACACGTAATCAACGCGCGCATGTCCGCCCGTGCGGAGAGTCGCGTCGTACCCCCGGGGAACGATGATGCCGGCTTCGATCACCCCCCGCTCGACCGCAGCCACGAGCATGGCCCTGTCGTCGAAGGGCTCGACTTCGAGACCTTTGCTCAGTTCGACGGCACGGACGACCTCCTCGCCGAGGTCGCCGCTTCCAACCGCGACGACGCCGAGCTTCGGCGTGAAGTCCTCGCCGAAAGAAACCCCGATCAGAAGAATGAGGATGACGGGAAAAACGAAGATGAAGAACAGTGAGATCCGGTCCCGCGTGAGCCGCTTCAGATTCACGGCCCCGATAGTCAGTGCCTTCATCTCGCCACCACAGCCACCAGGGATCTCGAGCGCATGAGCGCGATGGCTCCGGTGACTCCCCCCATAGCAAGCAGCGCGAGCAGAGAAGGCACGACGTCGGCAACTCCTGCCACACCGCCGGACAATTCACCGAAGCCGCGCATCAACCAGGCGTGCGGAGTCAAGAAGCTCAATCGCAATATGAAACCCGGCGCCTGGGACAAGGGAAAGAAGGTTCCGCCCAGAAGCCCCAAAGTCACGCCCACGACCGCTCCGTAGCCTGCGGCCTGCTCGTTGTTCTTCGCTAGAGTCGCAACGAGCGACTGAAGGCCCATCGCGGCAAATACTCCCGCAATGATCAGAGCCGCCACGCCAATGGGATCACCCCAGTTGGCTTCGAGCAAGAACTGCGACGAGACCACGAGAACCGTCAAACTTCCTACGCCGAGGACAAAGGTGTAGAGGGCCTTGCCGCCGAGAATCGAAGCACGCGACAAAGGCGCCGCCAGCAGACGTGCCAGCGTTCCCTCCCTGCGTTCCCGCAACAGGCTCACCGCGCCGAGTTGCGCGGTGAAGAACAGGAAGAAGACCGCCATACCGGCGACGAAGAAAGTCTTTGTGTCGAACTCGCGGCTCCCGACAAAGGCCTCGGCAACTGCGACAGGAGTCTCGGCACGGGCGGCCTGCCGCCCGAGCCGTCGGATCGCCCCAGGATCGGGCCGGGCACCCTTGACGGCGAGTGCGGTCCCCACCGATGCCCTCACCGCGTTCAGCTCGGTCGCATAGCCGTTGGCTATCGATGTCGCGATCTGGGCTCCGATGTCTGAGCTCGGATCGGTGAGCACCGAGAGTTCCACATGGTCTCCCGATTGCACGGCATCCGAGAAGCCTGAGGGAATCAAGAAAGCCGCTGCGATGTCACCGTCACGAGCCATTCGGCGCGCCGAGGCGGCCGAGGACTCTTCTCTAATGTTGACCACGTCTTGTCTTTCGAGCGAGCCCAAGACGTCGCCTACGAACACCTCCGCAACGGGCCCCCGGTCCTCATCCACGACCGCGAACGAAATATCGAGAGACCCCTCATCGGCGTTTCCCAGCGCCGCGCTCAAGATGAAGGCCAGCGCCAGCGGAGCAATCACCGCGCTCAAGATCGCCGACCGGTCGCGCAAACTGCCGAGCAGATCCTTTGTAGCTATGAGAAGGGCACCTCGCATGTCAGTCCCTCAGAGCCTTCCCCGTCAGCTTGAGAAAGACCGCTTCCAGATCGGGTTCGATCACCTCGACGCCTGTCACCTGCGCGGTGGAGGCGGCGACCTGCAGGATCCGCGGCAACTGGTGGCTTGCTTCGGCCACGATCAGGTCGAGGCCGCCTTCCCGGTCCGTGGCGCTGTCGACAGAAGGAAGATGTGAGATCTCCTGCGCAGCCCGTTTGATGTCACCGGTTGCCTGAAGACTCACCCGGTCGCGTTGGCCCAGTATCGCCACGAGCTCCCTGCGGGTCCCCTCGGCCTTTATCTCCCCCTGGTCGATGATCCCGACCCGATCGCAAAGGCGCTCGGCCTCTTCCATGTAGTGCGTGGTATAGAGCACCGCCATTCCTTCACCGGACAGCTCTTCGACGTTGGTCAGAATCGCGTTGCGGCTCTGCGGGTCAACCCCCACAGTCGGCTCATCGAGGATCAACAAGCGAGGACGGTGGAGCAGTCCGATGCCGATGTTGAGACGGCGCTTCATTCCTCCGGAGAACCCGTCGGTTCGTTCATCGGCTCTGTCGCTCAACCCCGTGATGGCGAGAACATCGTCGATGCGGGAACCAAGTTCACGGGCCGGCACGCCGTATAGTTTGCCGAAGAATCGAAGGTTCTCCCTGGCGCTGAGATCCGGGTATATCGCCAGTTCCTGTGGCACGTAACCGATGGCCGCTTTGGTGTGTTTGGACTTGGTGTCGAGCCGCGCTCCCTCGATGAAGACCTCGCCTCCGTCACGACTCAACAGGCCGCAGATCATCGAGATGGCCGTTGTCTTACCGGCGCCGTTGGGCCCGAGCAAACCGTAGGTCTCACCCTGGTCGATATGGAAGCCGACGCCCCTCACTGCCTGCCGGTCGCCAAAGGACTTGCTGAGGGCGCGACATTCGAGCACAACCGATCCTCCGGTGCGATCGCCGTCCAGAGTGGTCGTGGCCCCTTCTCTTTCCACGGTCTTCCCTCCCCCGAGCTCGCCGGATTCGAGCGTACGGCATCGCCCACCCGATACGCTGCCACGATGAGGGGAAAGGCCGAATGGGTGACCGGTGAATATTCACATCTGCCACCCCACTTCGTGAGAAGGTCCCGATGATCTCGCTCTCCTGGGAGCAGGCGACCTCCTGGCGGTTGGCGCGCGGGCATCTGGCGCGCCGGGTGGCCGGGGCCAGGCTCGTGCCGGTGGTGGCCGATATGTGCGGCGCCCACGCGCAGATCATGTCGTCGGTTCCACTTGCCCTCGCCGCCCGGGTGTCGCGGCTGAAGCAATCCCGGGTGGATGCTGCCCTCCAGGGCCAGCGCAGTCTCGTCAAGTCATGGGCCATGAGAGGCACCCTGCACGTCCTTACGGCCGACGATCTCCCTCTCTTCTGCGCCGCTCAGAGAACACGCGACCAGTACATGAATCCTTCTTTCCTCAAGTACTTCGGGCTCGAGCTAGCCGATGTGGAGGCCGTGCTCGACGCGATCCCCCGTGCACTCGACGGACAGACGCTCACGCGCGAGGAGCTTGCAGATCAGATCCTCAAGATCACCAAGAGGCGGCACCTCGCCGAACGCCTCCGTTCGGGATGGGGAGAGCTGCTAAAACCCGCTGCCTTCCGCGGCTTGATGTGCTTCGGACCACAATCCGGACGCGCCGTGACTTTCGTTCGGCCAGATCAATGGGTAGATCGATGGACCGACTACGACACCGACGATGCTCTCCAGCAAGTCTTTCGCCGCTTTTTGGCGGCCTACGGACCTGCATCACGCGCCGAGGTGGCTCGCTGGTGGGGCGTGCGGCCGCCCGAGGCAGGACGCGTGCTCGAGCTGATGCAGCCCGACCTCGCAGAGGTTGAATGTGGCGGCTCGAAGCGGTGGGTGTTGAGGAGCGACCTGCCGTCTTTGAAGAGCCCTCGAGTCGTCGAAGGGGCCCGGCTGCTCCCATCGTTCGACCAGCTCCTGGTGATGAGTGCACCTCACTCCGAAGCGATTGTCGACGCCGCCTTCAAAGAACGCATCTACCGGGCCCGCATTGCCGTTTGGTCGCTTCCATCGGTCCTCGTGGACGGGCGCGTGCGAGCGGCATGGAAGCTCAAACGGAAGCCGGGACGCGTCATCATCCAGGTCCAGCCGTTCGAACCACTGTCTCCCGAGTCACGATCGCACCTCGAAGAGGAGGCCGGCAGAGTTGGGGCGTTGCTCGATGCCGAGGCTCGGCTAGAAGTAAGCCCACCATAATCGCCCGCCGGACTTGGACAGGCGGCCCTGGTCGCGCCTCGACCATCGGGTACAGCCGCCGCTTGGTTCGCGTCGCCGCTTGGTTCGCGTCGGTCAGAACGCATACCTCGATCTCAGGAACAGGTGGTTGTCCGACCAGCGCAGGCTGGCGATGTGTGACTGCGGTGCTCTGCCGGGTGCGAAACGCACGCCCTCGATCAAGCTCGGGCAGTGCGGTCCGTCTGGGCTGTCTCCGATCATGATCGGGCACAAGGTGATGAACTCGTCATCCACCTGGCCCGCTGCCAGAAGCGATCCGTAGACACGAGGACCACCTTCACAAAGCAGCCGCTCGATGCCGTAGTCGCTCCTCAGCATCGTCATTAGGCGAACGATATCGACCACGTCATCCCCGAGCTCCAAGACCTCTACTTTCGCGGCCGTCGGTTTCAGGTTGCGAGCCGTCTCGGCTCCCAAGCGCGTGGTGGCGATCACGACATCGACGTCGGCGCCGAAGACAGCAGCGTCGTGGGGAAGGTCTCCTTTCAAGGAGAGGAAGACCAGGAGCGTTGGACTGCGGCGCTTCTCCAAGTTGTGCAGCTCAGCGAAGGCCTCTTTGTCGCCGGGGAAGATGTGATCCGGAGTCCACAGGTGCCCGGGTTCCGTCCGGAGCGTGTTGTCCCCCATCAGGATTGCGTCCGCCCGAGCGCGCAGAAGACCCATCAGCCAGCGGTCGTGGGCGTCGAATCCGGTGACATCACCTCCGCCGGCATGCCCCGGTACGGAGAATGACACCCGCCCATCTCGAGAGGTCGCAAAGTTGATGTACACGTAGGGCCGATCTCCCGCCGGCGGAATGCTCCACGTCCCTCCATAGATCGCTTCGAACTCGGGAGGGAGCGCGTCACCGGATCCAGGGGGGGCATCGATCAAGCTTTCGAACGGCGCGCCGGGCCCACGCGGGTCGAGTGTCATGGTTGTCTCCTCAAGGAAAAGCTCCGTTGCCCCCGAGAGCCCGCTTTCCGGGCTCGGAAGTGCAATGAACGAGCTTGCACGTAACGAGGCGCGCTACAGGCCGATGCTCTGATCGATGAACTCGTTTGTCACGATGTCCTCGGCGGTCACCTCCGGGTCCCACGTTCGGACCCCCTTCTCCTCGAAGATGGGATTGAGCAGATCGACAACCGCCTGGGTCCTGTCCATGTCGAAGTCGCCCAGGGTTTGGTTGGGCCCATTGGATACGACCTCGAGCTCCTTCATCTGTGCGACTGCATACTTGTTGCCGCCCTCACTGAGCGTCCAGAAGGTGTCGAGCTCCTCGACTATCTTCAGAAGCTCTTCGTTGACCGGCCCGGGATTCTTGATGTAGTCCACCTGGGCTTGCTGCATGATGGGCACCAGCAGCTCGAGGCAGTCGCGCTCCGACTCGAGATCATCCGGCTTCACACTGATCGTCTGCGTGTAGAACTCGTAGCCGGAGTCGTGGATCAAGAGATAGTCAACCGGCCGGCCCCACTCTTTGATGTCGTTCTCGAACTTGTAGGGCTCGTTGGTCGCAAAACCCTGCTGGACGATGTCACCTTCACTGACGAAACGTGCGGGCGATCCATCGTAGGAGCCGTCGATCTGTTCTTCGCGGATGAAGCCGGCGCCCACCAGGTAGTCCATGAACACGCCGCCCTCGAAGTACAGCACGGTCGCGTCCGACTTGCCGATGTCTTCGAACGAGCTGAAGTCGTAAGTCTCAGGATCCCACATGAGTATCTGAGGACTTATTTCGAGCGGTGCGAGGATCGCCTTGGTGGGAAGACGAGCCGAGTTCTGCACTCCCTCATCTGTGTTCACGTAGCCCAAGAGGATCTCTTCGTCCTGGTACATCTGCGCGCTGTCCTGCTGAAAACCGATGAAGGGGCCCCCGGACCGTATCTCGAGGTTCACGCCGGTGTCCCCTATCTCCCCCGTGTAGGTTCCCTTTTCCTTGTCGATCTCTCCGCCGGGGCCGATCAGCTGGTAGGCGCCGCCATGCTCGGGCTCGGGGAACCAGTCGGTTTGAAGCACGACTGGGTCCGGGCACACCCCGGCAAGCCCCTCCTTCGCCGATCCCCCCTGAGCCGCAGGAGCGGATTCCTCCTCGCCTCCTCCGCAAGCAGCGAGCAATATCGTCCCCGCAAGCAGCGCCCCGGCCAGTTTCGTCCCTCTCCTGTGCACGTGCTCTCCTTTCGCGCCCCCGTGGAGCTCGCGTCGGTGTTTCGCCCGCCCGTTCAAACCTCTTGGCCGGCGGTGTCGTGCCAATGCCGGGTCAGAAGGTGTCCGATCAAACCAAAGAACCAAAAGACCACCAGTCCCAGCAACGATGAGAAGAACAGAGCTGCGAAGAGCTGCTCCGATTGTAGAGCAGCACGATAGACGTCCAGCAGCCGGCCGATTCCCGGCTCGCCCTGGCGGAAGAAGAAGTCCCCCACGATGGCGCCAATCACCGAGAGTCCGGCCGAAATCCGGAAGCCGGCGAAGATCGCAGGAAGCGCGTGCGGCAGTTGAAGCTTGAGCAAGCGGGTCCAGCGGCTCGCCTTGTGCAGCGTGAAGAGATCGTGCATCTCCTGGTCGACCGATTGGAGGCCGAACAGGGTGTTCGTGATAATCGGAAAGAGGGCGATGATCACGCAAACGATGACCCGGCTTCTGAAGTTGAAGTCGAACCAGAAACCAATCAAAGGAACGATGGCGAGGATGGGCACCGTCTGAAGGATCACCGCATAGGGATAGAGAGAGCGTTCAACCCATTTGCCGAGGCTCATCAACACCGCAAAAGAAACACCGATCACTATTGCGATGGCGAGCCCCACGAGGGCGACCTGGGTCGTGGAAAGGAGCGCGTTGAGGATCTCGGTCAGGTTCACCGTATCGAGGAAAGACACGATGAAGACGTCGTGCGGAGGCGGCAGAAGGAAGCGTTGTGTCTCTTCGAGAAAGAGATAGCTGACTGCGTACCAGAACGCAATGAACGCAACGAACACAATCAGCGGCGGAGCGACCTTGCTGAACAGATCGGCAGCACGCGAACGGCGAGCCGGCTTCGGAGGCCCGGGCTCGGATACCGTACCGGCGCCGGACCGAGCCGGATCCAGTCCGGCTTCTCTTCGAGCTTCAATGCTCATGTCAGGTCGGCCCTCAGCGCATGCGAGATCTCGCCGGACAGCCGGGCGAAATCGGGCTCGAAGCGGAGGTCTGCCGACCTCGGGAACTCGAAGGGAACCGCGAACTCGCCGATCAATCGCCCGGGGCGCGGCGACATGACGAGAACTCGATTGGACAGATACACCGCCTCGTTCACGGAATGGGTGATGAAGATCGCAGCGAAGTCCTCTGTAGCAAACAGCCTCAGCAACTCGTCGTTCAGCCGCTCCCGGGTGATTTCGTCAAGGGCGCCGAAGGGCTCGTCGAATAAGAACAGCGGTGGCTTCATCGTCAGGGAGCGTGCGAGAGACACTCGCATCTTCATACCGCCCGACAGCGCCTTGGGATAGTGCCGCTCGAAGCCCTTGAGGCCCACCAGGTCGATGACCTCACTCGCCAACCTTGTTCGCTCCTCCTTGGGAGCCCCCCGCAGCTCGCCGAACAGTTCGACGTTGCGCTGAACGTTGCGCCACGGCAGCAGCGTCGCATCCTGAAATACGTATCCAAGCCGCTCGTGGGAGGACTCGACTTCACCGCTGGTGGCAGGGCTCAAACCCGAGGCCATGCGAAGCAGGGTGGACTTGCCGCATCCCGATGGGCCGACGATGGCGACGATCTCCTCCGGTCTCACCTGGAATGAGACATCGTCCACCGCGTGGGTCCCGTCGTCGAAGACCTTTCCCGCGTGGCGAAACTCGATTATCGGCGCGTTCGCGGCGGCCCCCGGTTTCGATGACGGCCGCACACCCGTGTCAGGCGCAGGTGGGTTTCTCTGCTCCAAATCCCCCTCCAGATCCTTGCTTCGTCCGGGTCTCCGGCAGTGGTAGGACCACCGTCATGTTCCCCGACGTGCACTCCCATTGTCAAGGCAGTATCGCGAGGGAGAGGCCACCGGCGAGCTCGCCCGCGCTCGAGGGTGACCGCCCCTTGACATGGACGGCAGCGAGTCACTACATTGCGCTGGTCAGACGTGTTACCAAAGCCGAGGAGACCTTGAGCCCTCCCGACACAACCTTTGCCTTCGACGTGTGAGCCGGGGCCGCGACTCACTCCAGACGATCGCCCGGGTGCCGCGCTCGCAGCTTGTTCGCGAACAATTGCGGGAGGCAATCGATCGCGGGGATTTCGGGCCCGGCGAAGCGCTGCCTTCGGAGCGCGAATTGGTCGAAACCTTTCAGGTCAGCCGCGTCAGCGTGCGCGAAGCGATCCGTTCCCTCGAGGCGATCGGCTATGTCGAGGTCCACCAGGGGCGTGGGTCCTTCGTGACGAAAGGCCCGGCCGACGAATACATCGACGCCTTCGCACGTTGGCTTGCCGTACACAAAGAAGAGGTCATGGATCTTCTGAAGGTGCGGGGGGCGCTCGACGAGCTTGCCGCGGAGGGTGCCGCGCAGCGAGCCGATGAGTCCGCAATGAACCGTTTTCGACAAGCGCACGACGCGTTCTCCTCCGCCGCGCAGGAGCCGGAGCCAAAGCTCGATCGCCTCGTGCAACTGGACATCGCCTTCCATCAGGCAATCGCCGAAGCCAGCGGCAGCACGCTGCTCATTCATCTGCTCCAGGACCTCAACCAACATCTCGGTGAATCCCGGAAGATAACGCTGGCGCCAAGCGGCCGCCCCGCCAAGTCCGCCGCCGAGCACGCCGCCATCGTCCGGGCGATCAACGCACGCCGCCCGGCGGAAGCGAAGCGGGCCGTAGCCACCCACCTGGCTGCGGTGAGAACCGCTGTGAGCGACTTCGAGGCAATGAGGGCAGCGGTCGCCGACCCGCCGGTCGTTCCGGTGAGCTGAAAAGAGAGAGGAGCGTCATGTCCACAGGGCTCGCAACCGATAACGGGAGAACCGCGTGGACCGCGCTGGCGTTACCGGGCGCGAATCAATCGTTCGTGAAGGCGAGCGATGAACCACTGGAAAGCCGCGACCCGGCCACGGGGGAGCTCGTGGCCACAGTAGGGGTCTCGACGGCCGAGGATGTGGCGGTCGCCGTTGATCAAGCCAACGCGGCCTGGAGCCGCGGCGGCTGGAGAAGCGATGGAGCGCAGAGGGCGCGAGTGCTTTACGGGTTCGCCCAGGCCTTGAGGGCGAACCAGGAGCGTCTCGCCGAGCTCCTGACGCGCGAACAGGGCAAGACCATTCACGAGGCGCGTCTCGAGATCGCCGGCTCAGCGGAGATGACCGAGTACTACGCCGGTCTTGCCCGCGCCGTGTACGGGCGTTCGATGGTCCTCAAAGACGACGTGCAGTCCGTCGTCCTGCGAGAGCCGATAGGCGTTGTGGCTGTGATAACTCCGTGGAACTGGCCTCTGACTCTCCTGGTACGTTCGCTCGCCCCTGCCCTGGCGGCGGGAAATGCTTGCATCGTCAAACCCGCCAGCTTTACGCCCGCCATCACGGTAGAGGCATTGGAGCTCCTCAACGGGCAGCGCGAAATGCCACCGGACATTCTGTCGTGCGTAATCGGTTCCGGCTCCAAGGTGGGAGATGCATTGGTCGGCAGCGACGGCGTCGACATGATCGCCTTCACCGGCGAAACACAGACCGGGATCAACGTGATGAAGCGTGCCGCAGAAGGTCTGCGCAAGGTCGCCCTCGAGCTCGGCGGCAAGTCGCCCAACATCGTCTTCGCCGACGCGGACATGGACAAGGCCCTTGCCGGCACCGAGAACGCCATCTTCACGACCTGTGGCCAGATCTGCACGGCAGGGAGCCGCCTCCTGGTCGAAGAGCGTGCATACGATGAATTCATCGACCGGCTCGCAGAGATGACGCGCCGGCTGCGCGTCGGCGACGGCCTGGTCGAATCTAGTCAGTTGGGGGCGGTCGTTTCGGCCGGCCAGCAGAGAACGATCCTCGAATATGTAGACGCCGGCAAGAAGGAAGGAACACT
>JACDDL010000085.1 GCA_013817045.1 Actinomycetota bacterium
GGGAAGGTAATCATTTCCGGCATCTTGATCAACATCCTCAATCCCAAACTCACGATCTTCTTCTTTGCGTTCCTGCCGCAGTTCGTGAGTGCAAATGATCCAAATGCGTTCCTCCGCACGGTCCAGTTAAGCGCCGTTTTCATGCTCCTCACATTCGTCGTCTTCGTCGGCTACGGGAGATTCGCCGCCGCGGTTCGGGACCACGTCATCTCACGTCCTCGGGTGCTGACCTGGATGCGACGTGTCTTCGCAAGCGCGTTTGTCGCCCTCGGCGCCAGACTCGCGTTCACGGATCGGTGACCGCCAGCGAGTAGTCGTTCAGGCGTGCTGGAAGTGGAGTTGGTCGAACCGGAGGTCGGTGGAAGCGGAAACCCTGCGCCGCTGGCTGGGAAGGCTACGCCCATCTGGCGTCGCGTCGGCACTCACGATGTCTGCGGACAACCCGAGAAACCCGCTCCTGGGTGCCCGGTGTCTTTATCGATCGCGCGGGAACTCACCTCTCTCCTCAGACGGCCTTCGGTTGAACTCCTCCATCCAGCCATCTACCGAGCGCCGGTCGGTGATGTCGATGCCGTCGGCCATCATGGCCTGGCCGATCGCCTTGGCCGGCCCGAAACTGTCCGGGTTGGTGACTTCCTTGCGGAATTCGGTGGTCCAGCGGTCGACCGCGGCCTGCGTCTCGTCTACCCATCGTTTTTCCAAGCCGCGCTTCACGAGGGCGAACTCGACCCACGCTTTGAGCACCGTCGGTAGGTTCCGTATTTCAATCGCGTCGAGCGTGGCCTTGCGAGGCAGGAAGTCGACCATGAACAACTCCACTGCGATTGGGCTCCACCGAAGCGGGTCGCCGTCAGAGTAGTCGCAGCGGAAGACCATGATGTGGTGCAGGATCGGGTCCTCGGCTTCCAGGCCGGTCGCATGCTCCGATCGAGTGAACTCCTCGATCAACTCCGCGCGTGACTCGTCCGAGACGGGATCGGGTGCGGAGAGCACACGCGGTTCCTCATCGACGAGCAGCGACATTCGTACAGCCAGCAACGCCCGAGTCTTCCTGAAGTCTTCGGTCCAGTCGTTGTCGATGTATATATCTCCGGTGCCTATTCCCGCAAGGATCTCTATCGCCATAGCCTCAGGGTCGATCTCCCGGTACGACATCTCCTCCCGGGTGGGCACCGATCTCAGGTCTCTTTTCGTGTAGGCGGCGAAAGAGTCCTTGACGATCCCTCCCAGGTTGACGTCGTAGAGGCCCATGACGGTGTGCGGGGCGCGGCCCGGATAACGGAAGCGCGCGAAGTAACCGCGTTGGTCGCCGAATGGGTCCTCGCTCATCCACGCGTCCACGAATTCCGGCCTCCCGATCTCGTGCGCCCACGGTGGGTCTGCCACGCCCTCCTCGGAAAGGATGACCGCTCTCGCTTGCGCGGCCGGCCCTATCGGCGCTGGTGCCACGGCGGCGAGTGCCCTAAGGATTGCGAGTCGATTCTCACCCTCGGACTCATCGATCGCTTCCAGGAGGCTCGCCTCCAACGATCTCTCGAACTCATCTCGCACTTGGAACGGCAGCGGCAACTTATAGAAGGTCCCAAGCATGTGGCTGGCCCACATCTCCACCACGAATGGGTCCTCCTCGGAGAGGGCGTCGTCACCTCGCATGACGATCTCCACCAGCTCGGAGATCGGCGGTGCAGGGTGGGGCACCGAGGACGGCAGAGGCGATAGGGGCGAGGGTCCGCGCCGCCGGGTTCCTTTCTTGCTCTTCTTGCGCCCACGGCTCTTTGGCATCAGCGGCATTCTTGAGGCCTGGTCGGGGGTTTGTCAAAGGCGCGAAAACCTCTCTTTCCATGGGCTCACTGTCTTCAGGATTTCAGAAAGAGAGCGTTTTTGTCGCACCTCATTGAGAGAATGCAGCAGGACGAAAAGGAAGGAGTCGTTATGGCTGTCTGTCAGTACTGCGGCCGCGAGATGCTAGCCGCGACCACTTGCACCATCGAGAAGTTCGTTTTTCCCGAGTGGAGCTTATCCAGGATCCCGTTCGGCTCCGAAAAGCCGGCGCGGCGCGTGCAGCGCTGCGGCGATTGCGGCGTCGACCGCGGCGGATACCATCATCCAGGTTGCGATATCGAACGGTGTCCCGCGTGTCTGCACCAAGCTATCTCGTGTGGGTGTTTCGACGCTAAGCGAGAGACGTACCTCGAAGATGTTGGTTCGCCATGGGTCGACGTGCCCGCTGCCATCGACATCATCTCGAAGCTCCTACGAGAAGCACCTGACCTGTCGATTCCATACGACCACATATTTGTCGCCCCCGTGGCGTCATGCGGACACGTGGGCAAAGGGCGCGTCCGCGACATGAGGCGTGGCGATGAGCTCCCCTTGCCCGAATGGTTCAAGCTAGGAAAGTGGATGGGCGATGACACGGCCGCCGCCCTGTTCACGTGCCGATCACTGGATCTGGACAGTGTCGGCGAGGCGGATCTGGACGTCGGGCGAAGGATGGCCCTCTACGCGAGGGATAACGAGGAGCCCCCATGGGAGTTGGTGTACGTGACGAAGAAGGGCAACTTCAGAGCGAGTGACCTTCTTGGGCTTCCCGGTCATCCGCGATTCGAGCCGTGTCCTCACTCTTGCCCGGCTCGGTCGGTCGCGTCGTGAGCGATGACGGTTCAAACCGGGAAAACGTGCAAGGAGCCCCTTCACTAAGCAACGGCCGCTTCGGCGATACGCAGGGCGGGCCAGAGGTTTCGCCGACCCTGCTGAGATGAAAGCCGGCGGCATCCAAGAGTTACGTCAACCAACCACAGACGCTCCCGCCAGCTGTGCATTCGGGCTTTCGATCTCGCCGCCGACGCGCAGTCTCCGCTCGGCCAAAGACGCTGGCTCCCCGCCTCAACGGTGACACCGATCCGCGTGCTCATACGCTCCGGCGCGGCCACCGTCGCTTTGCCTGATCTTCGGTCCGTCGGCTTGACAAACCCGGCGACGTGGCTATTGTAGTACCGTACAGTTCGGTTCTGAAAGGGTTCGAGGGATGGGCGGTTCTGGTCGGAAGGCGGCGGTTCGGGAAGAGGCGAAGCGCGAGCAGATCCGCACGGCGGCCCAGCGGCTGTTTCTCGAGCACGGGTTCGGGGGCGCGACCACGGACGCGATCGCGGAGGGGGCCGGGGTTTCCAAGGAGACGCTCTACAGGTACTTCCCCAGCAAGGAGGAGCTTCTCGCCGACGTCCTTCGCCACCTCATAGCGGGCATTTCCCGCGACGGATCGGCGGTGGGGGCCGGGGGGGCCTTCATCGGGGACCGAGACGATCTGCGTGGGGCGCTCCTGGACCTGGCGCGCAGGTTCATCGACGACCTCATGCGGCCGGAGTACCTCGCGCTGATGCGCGTGATCATCAACGAGACCCCCCGCCTCCCCCGGTTGGGAGATCTCTTCCGCTCCACCGTGCCCGAGAACGCCCTCGGGGGCGTCTCGAGCCTCCTGAGGACGGCACAAGAGAAGAACCTGATCCGCGTCACCGAACCGGAGGCGGCAGGACGCCTGTTCGTCGGGCCCTTACTGACCTATGTCCTGCTCGACGGCCTCCTCGTGGGGGCCCCCCCCACTAAACCCCCGCCTGACCGGATCGAGGCCGTGGTGGACCTCTATATGCAGGCCATCGCGAGAGCGTAGCCCGACCATGACCTACCGCAACACCCAGGTCTCCAACGGACCGAACCGTCCGAGCGCCGACCGACCCAAAGAGAGGAGTCGATCATCGAGACGAAATCGACCACGGAGTCAATGACCGTGGTGAACGAAGACGCCCGGTTCCCGCGGGCGAAGCTGGTGGAGCCCGCCCCTTCCGGCTACATCCACCTCGCCGGAGAGGTGGACAAGAGGCCGCCGTTCTTGCCGAACAGCAGGAGGAAGCGGGAGCTGATCGCGGAGTGCAAGCGGTCGTGTCGACAACTCGAAGCGGATCCGAGTGTCGTGAGCGCCGTGGTTTTCGACGCCCTCCTGATCCCTCCCGGCAGAGGGGAGCTCCTCAAGAGGCGGCCGGGCAAAGTCCACCTCGCCCACTTCGACCTTGCGGTCCTAATCGAGACCGCGACCCTGGAGTCCGCGGATGCTGTCGGGGCGTCGCCCGTCTACGCCGAGATGGAGCGAGCGATTCTGGAGGCGGCGACCTTCACCCACCGCATCGTCGCCACGAACGCCAGGCGCATCGATTCTGTGGACCACCAGAGGCAGGGAATCTTTCTGTTCAACCACTTCTTCGCCGAAGACACCTCCCAAAATCTCGCGGTCTGGGAGTACACGGCCGGTTGGTTCGGGCAGGAGACGGGCCTGGACAATTCGACGGTGCTGCTCCCCCGCGAGGGCGAGACCTCCGACTACAACATCGTCAACCATTGCAGGTGGGACCGCCTCCGAGACGTGCTGCCGTCGCTGCTCTTCAAGAGGTCTTTTCGCGACTACGTGCTCGCCAACTTCGCGGCGAACCGGGTCGCGGCGATGCCCATCCTGTACCGGATGGCATGAGCCGGCGGCTCTTGAACAGGGCGGAGCGAAGGACGGGATCGAGACGGCCGTCGACCCGTTTCCGAAGCACCACTCGGCCGTCGATGCCACGGAGAGGACCGAAGAGATGAGCGGCAACGAAGGCATCGAGCGCACGGAGGTTACTCCCCCCCGTGCAGAGCCCTGCGAGGACGAGGTAGAGGTGGCTGTGGTGGGAGCGGGCCCGACCGGGCTCACGACGGCGACCATGCTCTCGGGCTACGGGATACGGACCGTCGTCCTCGACCGGGCCGCGGGGCCGGCGCCTAATTCACGGGCGGCCGTCATACACGCGAGGACGCTCGAAGCCCTGGAGCCCCTGGGCGTCGTCGACGAGATGCTGCGCGCCGGCGTCGTGGTCCCGCACTTCGGCGTGCGCGACCGGGACCGGCGCCTCCTCGCGGTCCCATTCGACGCGCTGCCCACCTCCTACCCCTTCACGCTGATGCTCCCGCAGGATGAAAGCGAATCCCTGCTCCGGCAGGCGCTGCGCCGGCGCGGCGGCGAGGTCTTGTGGGGCCACGAGGTTACGGGGGTGCGTCAAGACGCGACCGGCGTCGACCTCGCCGTCCGGTCCCCGCCGGGGGACGTCCGGGTGCGGGCGAGGTACGTGGTCGCCTGCGACGGGGCGCACAGCGCGGTGCGGGGATCGGTCGGCACCCCCTTCGTGGGCGCGACGTACCCCGAGTCGTTCGTGCTCGCCGACGTGCGCATGAGTTGGCAGCTGCCCGACGACGAGGTGCAGCTCTTCTTTTCCCCCGAAGGGCTCGTGGTGGTGGCCCCGTTGCCCGACGGACGCCACCGGGTCGTGGCCACGGTCGACGAGGCGCCCCCGGAGCCGTCTCTGGCCGACGTCCAGGCCTTGCTCGACGCTCGGGGCCCGCGAGCGTCGCGGACCCACGTCGAGGAGGTCGTCTGGTCCTCGCGCTTCCGCGTCGGTCACAAGCTCGCCGACCGGTTCCGCGAGGGGGCGGTCTTTTTGTGCGGCGACGCCGCACACGTCCACAGCCCCGCGGGTGGCCAGGGCATGAACACCGGCATCCAGGACGCGGCCAACCTCGCGTGGAAGCTCGGTCTGGTGCTCCGGGGACGCGCCTCGGAGAAGCTCCTCGACTCCTACGAGCCCGAGCGCAGGGCGGTTGCCCAGGGGGTGCTCTCGACGGCGCACCGGCTGACGCGCCTTGCCACGTTGCGCTCGCCGGTCCCCCGCCGCCTCCGCAACGTCCTGCTCCCCGTCGCCGGTCGAGTGGGCCGGTTGCCCCGGCGGCTCGCGACCAACCTGGCCGAGATCGACATCGTCTACCGCGACGGCTGGAGCCTGGACGGGTCGACCGCCGTCGAGCGCTGGGCCCAGAAGCACGCCTGCGTGTCCCGGGGCGTGGACCCCGCGTTCGGGCTCATCGTCCCCGAAGGCCACGAGGCAGGCGCCGCCGCTGACGCCGCGCGCTTCCCGGGCGTTCCCGTCCGCATCGTCCCGGTGCCCGGGCTCCAGGAGGTTCTGGTCGTGCGCCCGGACGGCTATGTCGCCGGGCGCGGCGCCCCGGGTGAGGGGGCGCGCCTGCTAAGCCTGCTCGTGCGGGCACTCGAGGCGAAGCCCCGCCGAACAGGAGAGGCTCCCGTGGCTCGGTGGTAAACGACGTCCCATCGCATCTACTGGGTGGGCGCAGCGAAGGGGGCTCAGCCCGCAGCGGCTCGCCGATGCTCCTGTAGTTTGGAAGACCCTTTGCCTCGCGGAACGATCTGAACCTCGGCGTCAAGAGCCTGGGCGAGCGCAGCGATCGTCTTCCGCTCGGGGTTTACCTGCGCAGTGAACAACCTGCGCACACTGAGGGATGCAAGGGAACACGAGCAGACCTTCCGCTGTCGGTGGGAGATGAAATCCGTGAGCGTCAAAGGCACGCGGGAAACCACCGATCAGCTCGCCGAACAGGAGGGGGCGCTGCCCTACCGCATGGCAGCGTTTCGCTGCTCCTGTTGCTTACGCCAGCCGTACCGGGTCATTCCCGGCGGCTTGTACACATTCAGCACCTGGACCACGAGCAATACCAGCAGGCCGATCCCAGGATGGGAGAGGTCGCCGCCGAGCGCTTCGAGACTGGCACCTTCCGCCTCTTGCGCTACTTCTGCCAGGGAGGTCACGGTCGGCATATGAAATAACAAGACGCCCGTAGCGATCAGAGTCAGCACGAACGAGATAAAGACCCAGTAATGCCGGAACAAGCCCCACTTGCTGCCGAGCGCCATGACCATCCCGGTCACTAATGAGGTGAGGGCCAATGGAACGATCGCATACCAGCCGGTCAGCTCCATACCGGTCCAAGCGGCACGCACCGTCTGGGTGTCGGTGCTGGTCGTAGCCGCGACACCCAGAGCCAGGTAAGCAACGACGGCACCGATCCAACCGACCGAGAACGTGACATGCACGGTGAGCGCGAGCCTACGGACGCGCGATGTCATGGGCATGGCTGTTTCCAGCCCCGTCCCTCTAGGGCTCCCGTTCCGTCGGCGGTGAGTGCTCTGCCGGCACCCCGCCTCCGGGCATGTGGCGCCCAGGGCCGTGCTGGCCGCCGCCGAAGACCATCTGGACGACAACCACAAGGACGATCACCGCGGTAATGAAGCCGAATACCTTCACCCAGATCGGTCTTGCGGGCGGTGTTGCCTTGGGCGCGCGAGGCGGGTCGGCCATGGGGGGGTGCTCTCCTCTGTAGTGGGTCGGGCTGGGGACGGTCCATAGTTTACAAGACACTCTGTCTCTGTCAACTCATATTGTTCCAAGAGGGAGCAGTGCGTATACTACCCTGGTGCCCAAGCTCTGGAACGAGACGATCGAAGAGCACCGACGGGAGGTGCGTCAGGCCATCCTTGACACCACGGTGGCCCTGGTGACCGAGCACGGACTGCTGTCGGTGACGATGTCCCAGATCGCCGAGGAGACGGGCATCGGACGTGCGACCCTCTACAAGTACTTCCCCGACGTCGAAGCCATCCTGCGCGCGTGGCACGAACGTCAGATTGGAGGTCACCTCGCCTATCTCGCCGAGGTTCGAGACAAAGCCGGCGACGCCGGCGAGCGGCTTGCAGCCGTGCTGGAGGCCTACGCTGTCATTTCCCGCGACTTCCAAGGGCACCGCGACACGGAACTCGCGGCGCTCCTCCATCGAGACACGCAGGTAGTCGTGGCGGAAAAGCACCTCCGGGACATGGTCCGCGACCTGTTGGCCGCGGGGGCAAGGAGTGGCGACATCCGGGACGATATCGATCCTGGCGAGCTGGCGAACTACTGTTTGCACGCGCTGACGGCAGCGAGCGGCCTGCCATCCAAGGCCGCGCTTCATCGACTCGTCGAGGTCACGCTCGCAGGGTTGCGTCCGCAGGTTAGTTAGGGGCGGAGAAGCGGTTCGCCGAGCAGATAGTCCAAGACCTCTTCACCGGAAGTGCTCTTAACGTTGTGGGCGGGTCGCCTCGATCAATCGAGCGACTGCGAGACCCATCGCCTGACCGTGTCGTGATGCGGGCCCCACGCCTGCCACACGTCGCTCCCCCAGGCGAGAACGGCAGCGCTTAGCTCATGAGGCGTCTCGGCCTGAGCAACGTCCGCGACGGTGACATGGCCGTTGGGACTCGGAGGATCGAGCCAGGTGTAGATGTCCCGATGGGCCATGCGGGCGTGAAGCCGGCTACCTTCGCGTGGATCGGCCTTCCGTTCGAAAACCAAGCACAGTGTCATGAGGTGAAGCGCCACCGACTGGATTGTTCGCCGTTCCGGCACCCCGGGATGCTGAACGGCATAAGCGTCGACCGCGACCTGATGGACTTCGAGCGGCTCGGGCTCGCTAACTACACGTGCGGAGATCACACCGTTCAGCGCCCAGCAGGACGGGCTCGAACCGTAGTAGGCATGCACGGGTGCGTCGATAACCGGGAGGATCACCCCGCACCCTGGACACGTCTCGTGTTCGACTGACATCTCGCCAAGTTAAGCGCGCGAGCTCGAGTGCGAGCTAGCTCTCCGATTCCGGTCAGCCGTCCGTACCCCTTCCCAGGCGCGAGGCGCCGACCCTGATCGGGGCTCGAGATCGCGGGGGTGAGTTTCTCGAACGAATCGGATCGGAGATCATCCGATCACCGGTGCACTTGAAGCTCTCACTTTGCCCGAGAGCACGGCGGCGACGACACAAGCAGCGCCGGCGGCCCAGCGCGACTCTCAGTCCGGTGGCCACAGCCAGCAGCCCGATGGGGGGTGGGTCGATGAGGACGCCCATGTAGCCGACCGTGGAGACGGCCGCGATCGCAGGGCACAGGACCTTTCACTCCGTGCCGCGACATGCAGTGTGAGCGGGAAGACGACTGAGAGACCCAGGCCCAATGATTGCAAACCCGGCGATGGTCCAAGGAGGCGATGGAAGTGCAAGAACGGGATCAGGGACTTAGACTGCATCGGCCGCGAGGCCGAAATTTGTTAAGTCGACAATCTGTTTCGGCCTCCTCACCAACCACCCACACGATGCCGTCGATGGGGGAGGCCTGGGTCGTGTTCGGGCGTAGTCGTGGGTCGGCGACAGGAGGACGCTCGCCTCGCGTCCGGATCATCCCTAGCTTCGTTGTCCATACCACGGGGTCTACACGACACCGCCCGTCTCATCCAGCAGCACCCGCGCCCTCGGCCAAGGCATCGTGGACGAAGCGGACGCGGCGTGGGCGCCGACAACCTCACGGGCCAGCTGGGGCGGTGAACGATCACCTCGACGGCCACGGATGCGAACGAAGGACCTTCCGCTTGCGGTCTGTTGGCATGGTATGAGGGGTTGAAGTGCCGCAACGTCCTGGCGGCCCGGGAGTCGGTGGGAGACGGATCGTGAACCGGTTGAGTGGTATGTGCGTGCCTCAGGCATGAGCTTTGACGGCAGCGGATTCTGGCGGGCGGCCGAGCCCAAGCCGGCCTACGAGGTGGTCGTCGTGGGCGGCGGAGGGCACGGCCTGTCGACCGCCTACTACCTTGCGCGTAACTACGGGATCACGGATGTCGCCGTCCTCGAAAAGGGCTGGCTCGGCGGAGGCAACATGGCGCGCAACACGACAATCATCCGCTCGAATTACCTGTGGGACGAGAGCGCAGCCATCTATGAGCACTCCCTCAAGCTGTGGGAGGACCTCGAGAGAGAGCTCGAGTTTGACATCCAATTCAGCCAGCGGGGTGTTCTCAACTTGGCCCACGACCTCGGCGACGTGCGCTCGAGCCTGCGACGAGTGAACGCCAACAGGCTGAACGCGGTGGATGGGGAGTGGCTCTCGCCCGCGGAAGTAGCCAACTTCTGCCCGATCATCAACATATCCCCCGACGTTCGATATCCGGTGCTGGGAGCGACCTTGCAGCGGCGTGGAGGCGTGGCCCGCCACGACAAGGTCGCGTGGGCTTACGCCCGCGCCGCCGATCGACTTGGAGTCGACATCGTCGAGCACTGCGAGGTCAGGGGGTTCGACGTCCGACAAGGACACATGACCAGTGTGGAGACGTCGCGCGGAAGCATCCGTGCGACCAAGGTCGCGCTCGCAGCAGCCGGCCATACCTCTGTGCTGGCGTCAATGCTCGGCCTCCGGCTTCCGCTGCAAAGCCATCCGCTGCAGGCGCTCGTTTCGGTCCTCCTCGAGCCGGTGCTGAACTGTGTCGTGATGTCGAATGCCGTGCACGTCTATGTGAGCCAAGCGGACAAAGGCGAACTCGTTATGGGAGCTGGGATCGATGCATACAATTCTTACGCACAGCGGGGCTCGTTTCACGTGATCGAGCACCAGTTAGCGGCAGCGATCCAGCTATTCCCCATATTCCGGAATGCAAAGTTGCTGCGGACGTGGGGTGGCATCGTCGACGTCAGCCCCGATGCCTCGCCTATCCTCGGCACGACCCCGATCGATGGCCTCTTCCTCAACTGCGGCTGGGGCACTGGGGGCTTCAAGGCAACTCCGGGCTCCGGGCACGTGTACGCCGAGACGATCGCGAATGGCAAGCCCGGCCCGCTCGCGCAGCCCTTCGCCCTGGAGAGGTTCGAGACTGGCGCACTCATCGACGAGCACGGCGCGGCGGCCGTGGCCCACTGAGGAGGACTCTTGCTGCTGATCCCATGCCCGTGGTGCGGTCCTAGGGATGAGATCGAGTTCAGCTACGGTGGCGAGGCACACATCGCATATCCCGCAGAGCCAGACGAGCTCTCCGACGCCCAGTGGGCCGACTTCCTCTTCATGCGTCACAACCCCAAGGGAGACTTCTCGGAGCGCTGGTATCACTCGTCTGGTTGCCGGCGCTGGTTTAACGTGATCCGCAGCACAGTGACTCATGAGATCCGCGCGGTCTATCGGGTCGGAGAACCGCCTCCGGAGGCCGGCTCCTAGGTGGCGCCGCGTCGTCTCTCGTCCGGCGGCGAGGTCGACCGCGACACGCGGTTGCCCTTCCGATTCAACGGGACTTCCTATGAGGGGTTCGCAGGTGACACGCTTGCCTCGGCGCTTCTCGCCAACGGGGTCGATGTGGTTGCATCTAGCCCCATTCAGCAACGCCCTCGCGGTGTGATGACCGCAGGGATCGAGGAGCCGAGTGCGTTCGTCGAGATCACAGCCCCAACCATCGACGTCATCACGCCTGCCACCACGGTCGAGCTCGAACCCGGGCTCGTGGCGGCGGGGCGCTCCGGCATTGGCCGGCTACCCCCGAACGGGAGGCCCTCCCCGCGCCGCTGCGAGCCACGCAACGCCCATGTGGACATGCTCGTGGTGGGAGGCGGCATCGCCGGCCTGAGGACGGCGGTCGAAGCAGTCGAGGCAGGCGAGGACGTCATTCTGGTGGACGAACGGTCCCGACTCGGCGGCAACCCTTTCTGGAGCGCCCAAGAAAGCGCTGCGACAGAGAGGATCGCCAACAGCGTTGCGCGCCTGGAGGAGTCACCGGAAGCCGTCGTTCTCCGCCGCGCCACGGCCCTCGGGCTCTACGACGACGGCTACGTCGTGGTGCACGAACGAAGCCTTC
>JACDDL010000281.1 GCA_013817045.1 Actinomycetota bacterium
TGGGCACAGGCAATCGAAGCCCGCCTTGCAAGCACCTCCGGGCTCGAGGTTCAGTGCATCTACACCGACGACGGCATCGTGGTGCGCCTGCCCGAAGCCGAGGAGGCCCCACCGTCTTCGTTTGCGCTTTTCGACCCGGAGGAGATCCACGAGCTCGTGGTGGAGGAGGTCGGACGCGGCCCGTTGTTCGCCAGCCGCTTCCGAGAGTGCGCTGCACGTTCGCTGTTGCTGCCGAGGCGGCGTCCGGGCTCTCGCACGCCGTTGTGGCAGCAGAGGCAAAGGAGCGCCCACCTGCTTCAGGTGGCGTCGAAGTACGCCTCCTTCCCGGTGATGCTCGAAACCTACCGGGAGTGCCTCCAGGACGTTTTCGACCTACCCGGCCTGACCGAGCTCATGACGGACATAAGGTCGCGCTCCATCAGGGTCGTGGAGGTCGAGACCGCCTCCCCGTCGCCGTTCGCTTCGTCGCTGCAGTTCGGCTACGTGAGCGCGTTCATGTACGAGGGCGATGCTCCACTGGCCGAACGGCGCGCTCAGGCGTTGTCACTCGACCGTTCACTTCTGTCCGAGCTTCTCGGCCATGAGGAGATGCGCGATCTCCTCGACCCGGCCGCACTCGGCGAGGTCGAGCTGGAGCTCCAGAGGCTCACCGATGATCGCAAAGCACGCAACCCCGACGAGCTGCACGATCTTCTCAGAATGGTCGGCGACCTCAGCGGGGCGGAGATCACATCGAGGGTGGGCGATCCGGCGGCGGTTCCCGAATGGCTCGAGCGGCTCCGGGATACGCGCCGCGCGGTCGAGCTTCGCATCGCGGGGGCCCCTCGATGGGTTGCGATCGAGGACGCCGGCCGTTTCAGGGATGCGCTGGGCAGCGCGCTGCCGGTGGGCATCCCGCAGGCCTTCCTGGAACCGGTGGCGGACCCGCTGAGCGATCTCGTCGCCCGCTATGCGCGCACTCACGGGCCCTTCGAGGCGGCCGAGCCCGCCGTGCGACTGGGACTGGGGCAGGTGGTGGTGACCGGCGCGTTGCGGGGCCTGGAGTTGGAGGGGCGCGTGGTCGAGGGCGAGTTCCGTCCGGGTGGCATGGCCAGGGAGTGGATCGACGCGGAGGTTCTCAGGCGGTTGCGCCGCCGGTCTCTGGCCGCGTGGCGCCGGGCCATCGAGCCGGTTGCGCCCTCCAGGCTGGCGGTTTTTTCGCTTGGGTGGCAGGGAGTGGGCGTGTCCGGCCGGCGGGGCACGGGAAGGGGCGCGCTTCTCGACATCATCGAGAAGCTCCAGGGGGTGCCCATCCCCGCGTCGGTTCTCGAGCAGCAGGTTCTGGGGAGCCGGTTGCCCGGTTACCTGCCGGCGATGCTCGACGAGCTGGGCGCCTCCGGCGACCTCGTTTGGGCCGGAGCCGGGGCAATCGGCAGCGATGATGGATGGGTGTGCCTCGCGCTTGCGGACGCCGCCCCGTTCCTGATCCCGGAGACGCCGCAGCCGTCCTTGTCGGACGAGGCGTCTGCCGTCCACGAGGCCCTCGAGCGGGGAGGAGCGCTGTTCTTCCGCCAGATCTCGGACGCGGTCGGATCCCAGGACGACAGCCGACTTGTACTCGGCTTGTGGGAATCCGTGTGGGCCGGTCTCGTCACCAACGACACCTTGGCGCCTCTTCGAGCCCTGACCGCTCCCAGGAGGAGATCGAGGCGGCAGGCCCATGGACGGAAGCCACGGCCGGGCCTCCCGGTCCGGGGCGGGCCGCCTGAAGCCGCCGGACGATGGAGCCTCGCGCCCGCGCGCGAGAGGTCGCCGACGCGGCGCCTGCACGCTCTGGCCGAGCAGCTCCTCGAGCGATACGGGGTCGTCACCCGAGGTTCGGTGCTGGCCGAGGGTGTCCCCGGGGGTTGGGCTGCCGTTTACCCGGTCCTGAAGGCGCTGGAGGAGGCGGGTCGTTGCCGGCGTGGTTACTTCGTCGACGGGCTGGGTGGCGCCCAATTCGCCCTGCCCGGAGCGGTCGACCGCATGCGGGCAAGGGACGAGCCGCACGGCGAGCCCGTAACCCAGGTTCTCGCAGCGACCGATCCCGCGAATCCCTACGGCGGGGCGCTGGAGTGGCCGCGCCGCGACGAGGAGGCCACGGGCCACCGGGCGGGGAGAAAGGCGGGTGCCGTCGTCGTGCTGGTCGACGGCGTGCTTGCCGTGTATGTCGAACGGGGTGGGCGCACGCTCCTTTCCTACTCGGACGACCCCGAGGTCCTCAGGTCGGCGGCGGATGCGCTTGCGCTGGCGGCGCGGGATGGCCTCCTGGGGCGGCTGGCAGTCGAGAAGGCCGACGGAGAAGCCGTCTTCGACACGCCCTTTGCGCGTGCGTTGATCGAAGCGGGCTTCCGGCACACCTCCAAGGGCCTGCGAGTTCGTGCCTGAAGGAGACACCGTCTACCTGGCTGCGACGCGCCTGAACGGCGCCCTCGCCGGCCAGACCCTTACCAGGACCGACTTTCGCGTCCCCCGGTTCGCAACGGTGGACCTCTCGGGCCGCCGGGTCCTGGAGGTGGTCGCCCGCGGCAAGCATCTGCTGTTTCGAATTCAAGATGGGGTAACGCTGCACACCCATTTCATGATGGACGGCGTCTGGCAGCTCTACCGGCCTGGGCAACGCTGGCGGGCGCCCGCCTTCCAGGCGCGCGCCGTGCTCGAGACCATGCCGTGGGTTGCCGTCGGCTTCAGGTTGGCCGTCACCGAGGTCATCGAGACGACCGGCGAGCACGAGGTCGTGGGCCACCTCGGCCCCGATCTGCTCGGCTCGGATTGGGACCCGGACGAGGCGCTCCGGCGATTGGAGGCGCAGGGTGACCGGCTCCTCGGCGACGCGCTGCTCGATCAGACAGTGATGGCAGGGCTGGGCAACGTCTACAAATGCGAGGTGTGCTTTCTCAGAGGGCTGGATCCCCGGCTTCCGGTTGCGGGCATTCCCGACCTCGAGGGGATTGTGGGCCTGTCGAAGCGGCTCATCGAGTTGAACCGAACGACCGGGTCCCAGGTGACGACGGGCGACCTTCGCCGCGGCAGAGGTCAATGGGTCTACGCACGGGCCGGACGGCCATGCCGGCGCTGCGGAACTCCGATCAGGAGGCGTCAGGAGGGAGCCGAACGGGTGACCTATTGGTGCCCCCGCTGTCAGCCACGCCAGGAGGCCGGGCACTAGAGTGGTTGTGGTCCGGTCCCTTATGGGGATCACGTCCGCGCGCCTCCGGGGCGGAGGTTGTTGCGACGAGGTTGGGCCTCCGGGGGATTCTCCGGGTCGAGGTCAGGCATTCCTCCGATTGGCCCTAATCTGGTATCGGCCCATCTGTCTAGGTTGGAGTGAGCCACATGTACGACGTCTTCAAAGATCAGTTGCCGGACATCGATCCGGAGGAGACCGCTGAGTGGACCGAGGCGCTGGCACAGGTCATCGAT
>JACDDL010000282.1 GCA_013817045.1 Actinomycetota bacterium
CCCACGAACTCCGCGAGGAGGCGAACTGTTTCCTCGTAGTCGTGACTGGCATTCTTGTTCTTGTGACCTCGCGTGGGAGGCAGTGGAAGCGATGGTTCATCTCGCGATGCTGGCTGCCAACGCTCTTTATGCCATCGCGACCGCAAAGCCAAACCCAAACGCTAGTATTGTCCGGGTCACACGGCTAGATCTAAGGAGCCAACGTCCTCATGTATGGGGCCACGAAAACCGATGTCGAAGATTGGGCATTTGCCTCAGCCGGTCAAATGGCAAAGGCAATAAAGAGCAGGAGCGTTTCTTCTCGGGAGTTGACCGAAGCGTATCTCTCTCGTATCGTAGAGCACAACTCCTCCTTGAATGCCGTCGTCACCGTGAATGAAGAGGAAGTGCTTGCTAGGGCCAGCGAAGCAGACGAAAGCGTGGCTCAAGGTGCAATCTGGGGTCCGCTGCATGGTGTGCCCTTCACGCTGGAGGACTGTCACAAGACCCAAGGGGTTCGCTCCACCTGGGGCGGTCTTCCTTCGCTAGCTGACTTCATCCCTGATTGTGACGGGTCGGTGGCCTTGAGACTCAAGGCCGCCGGGGCGATTTTGATCGGAAAGACCCATGGTCCGACGGTCTGGGAAGACGAGTCCATATTTCCGCGCACCAACAATCCATGGGATGCGAAGCGTAGCCCTGGCGGATCAAGTTCCGGCCCGGCGTGTGCTGTGGCGGCAGGTCTCACGGCGTTCGATGTCGGGCTCGACTCAACCGGGTCGATTCAGGAACCAGCACACCTCTGCGGCATCTTCGGGATGCGCCCAACGGAGCACCGAGTCTCCTTGGCCGACGTATTCTTCCTCGACCCCATTCGCAAGTTCCATGTGCTCACAGTGCCGGGACCAATGGCCCGGAGCGTCGAGGATCTGCGCCTGATCCTAGAAATCATTCAAGGTCCTGATGGGGCTGACTCCGAAGTGCCGCCTGTCCCGTGGTCGGATGCTTTGCCTGTCGAGCTTGGCGATCTACGCGTTGCGACGCTTCCCGCGTCTGCGGGTATCGAGGTGCAGGAAGAGATCGGGACTGCCCTTGACGCGCTGACAGAAGAACTCGGTGCCAGGGGAGCCCAAGTTACCCCTTGCTTACCGGATGTAGACCTTGGAGACCACGTCCGACTGGGTGACGAACTCTTCGATTCCATCGCCAGGGCCTTTGAGTCAGAAGAGCCGTATGAGTCGCCGATCCGCAAGGAAGATAACCCACCTTCCACACTCGACACCTACCTTCGACATCTAGATCGGCGAGACTCGCTGTTTGCGAAATGGGATAACTTCTTCTCGGAGTGGGATGTTCTTCTCCTGGCGGCGGGTCCTACGACCGCCTGGCTTCATCCATCAGAGGACACGCCAGCGCCGGATGATCCGGACTTGAACGCCGTCTTGTCCCCGGTCACCGGGTGTCCAGCAATCATGCTCCCCCTGGGGGTAGACAACCAGGGGCTGCCGTTCGGCGTCGAACTGATGGGCCGCCGCTGGGGAGACGAGCGCCTGCTTGATATCGCAGCCTCTATGGTGGCGTTAACAGACGGCTTCCGCCGCCCCGCAGCTTTATAAGAAGCTGGGGTACCAGTTTTAGAAGGACTGGGACGACCGCGCCCTATGCCAGCGCGTTCATGTTGTTGCCTGTTCCCATGCTCCTTGCCTTTGAGAAGATCCCCAACAAGGACGGGTTGCCTCTCCGCTGACTGTCATAGCCCCCCGACTCCGGGGGCTTCTCCGCGCAACAAGGTCGCGGCTCTCGCTCGCGACACGGTGGAGTCACTGCTCGGTGTTCATCAGCGGCCGTGGCACCAGTGGTGCAGATACGAGGTGACATCTACCCCGGGGAACCGCCGATGCACCAATAGCAGTCGTTGTACCCGTGGGCATGAGCTTGGTCAAGGGTGTCGGGCGAGAACGTGACCGCATGCGAACCTCGGAAAATGTTGTCGATCTCACAGTTCGCCTGTTCGTTCCAGAGATCATGGACATGCCTGCTGTCGTCGTTGCCCACAAGACGTTTGTCCCCGGGACGCAAATAGACGGGGGTAGTCAACCCCGTCATCTCCTCCCTGCTCGGTGCCTAAGACCTGGGGCCATTGCAACCCAGGCGATCATAGCCTCCGTTCGCTGATTGATGAGAGCTTAGAGATACCCGCCCTTTGCCCTCGAGTTGATCCGTTCCCTTGGAGGACCTGGGACGGCACTCGGCGTGACGACGCTGCCTTGCGCGTCAGTGTTGGCCTTCCTTCGGTGCCGGCTAGCCCTCGGTGGGTCGTAGCGGGAGGGGCAGGTCCGCTCACACGCCCACTGTGCCGTCGATTCCCTCGCGCAGGAAGTCAGCATGACCGTTGTGCCGCGCGTACTCGTGAATCAGGTGAAGCATGACCAGGCGCAGCGACACGTCCGCCCCCCACCTCGGTTGATGCCCGGTCACATCGAGCGACTCCGCCGCCTTCTCGATCCGACGGGAGAGCTCGACCTCGGTCTGCCAGGCGTCGAAGGCCTCCAACCGCGTGGACCCAGTCGCGTCGTACGCCACCTGGTAGTCGCCCTCTTCCGACCATATGAGAGGGACGTCCTCGCCGTTGATCACGCGCCGGAACCAAGTGCGCTCTACCTCCGCCATGTGCCGCACCAACCCGAGCAGCGAAAGTGTCGAAGGCGGCATGGATTGACGGCGCAGGTCCTCGTCGGAGAGTCCATCACACTTCATGGCGAGGGTCACTCGGTGGTAGTCGAGGAAGGCGCGCAGCATCTCGCGCTCACTTGCGATCAGTGGTGGACTGATTCGTTCGGTGGTCACTGGTGGCTCCCTTCGACCGCATATGTATGGCTGATCGCTAAGGCCTTGTTTTTGCCAACTGGGTGTGTTGGTTGCGCCAGGGGAAAGGCCAGACGCGGGAGCTGCGACGGAACGGACGCACTCTAAGCTTTTCGACCTGACTCTGTCAGCCGGTCTGACGGGCGACGTCCTGTCCTCTGACCCAGACGAGGATGGACGGCTCATGGGTATAGTGGTCGACCTGAATGAGACAAGCCTCCTGAAAGCGTTGGCTCACGGCGGTTTGGGCGGTCCATTTCGCCAGTTAGCCGACCCTCAGGCATTCCTTTCAAGGCTGCTCGCCCATCTGAATGTGATTGAGCCCGGGCCGCGACGGGGCCGCGAGAGGATAACTCTGACCTATCGCGGTCCACTAAGCTCCACCACTGTTTGCCCAGCTCAGACACCATATTCGGCCATCCCCGCCAAAGGTCCACAACCAGCGCAAAAGGCCCTTTAAGCGTTCGGGACACAGAGCTCACGGGGGTATCAGTCCCGCCTTCGCCCATAAGCTCATCTCTTGCTGACCGCCAGGCCTGTGGGTGCCGGTAACTCGATTTTCGTCACGCCGCCCGCTCATACTCGTGAATC
>JACDDL010000086.1 GCA_013817045.1 Actinomycetota bacterium
GAGTACTCGCGCATGCGCTCTTCGTAAGGGCGGAGCCAGTCGCGCAGCAACAGATCCTGGGCGAGCCAGCTTCTGAATTTGAACTGCCAGTTGAGCCGCTTGATGCTTCCGGCGAACGCCGCCGGGTGGCGAATCATGACAACCACACGCGCGCCGAAGCGGTGAGCCAGCCACTCGGCCGAGAAGAGCGCCATCGGATCCTTGAGCAGTGGACGCAAATGGCGGAGCCGGCTCATGTATGCGCCGGGGTACTCGCGGGCAAGGATGCCCACGCGCTTGTAGGTGCGGGGATCGCGCAGGTTGGCCAGCAGGGGGTAACGAAATTCGAGCACGTCCTGGAGGATCGGTTCGAACTCATTTTCGTTTTCAGCGCATATGTATTGAAACCAGAAGGGGATGCGGCCGCCGCTCCAGCTCGGGCGCCGGGCGGGATTGAACGGCTCGTGGATGTAACCGGCTTCACCCGACAGACAGAGCATGCGGCCGGCCCAGGTGGTGCCGGACCGGTGGAGCCCCGTGACAAGAAGCGGATCGCTCATTGCGGCGGCGCGCCGGGCGCCGATGCGGGCCTCCGGCCCAACAAGGATCTGACGTAGTCGAGCTCTTCGACTCGGAACACGCTGCCGAGCATGAAGTAGGCGGCGACACCGGCCGCCACCGGTACCCCCACGGTCAGCATCTCGATCACGATGCCGCCCCCCGGCCAGAGGGCCACAATCGCCCGGTAGCACGCCCACACCAACAGCCCCATTCCGCCCGATGCGGCGGCGATGCGCCCGATGCTGCTGCGAATCTGTCCGGCTTCGAAGGCCCCGACCCTCGATGCCAGCAGGCGCGCCAGTATGAACACGCCAAAGCTGTAGGCGATCGCCTGGCCGGCGGCGAGGCCCCTCACTTCGAGCCATGCGAACATGGGCACATTGATGGCAGTGTTCAACGCCACCACTGCGCAGTTGACCAGAAACGGCGTCTTTGTGTCCTGCAAGGCGTAGAAGGCCCGCGTCAACAGTTGGAAGATGGAGAACTGCAAGAGCCCGAGGACCATGAACTGCAAGACACCGGCGACGAGCTCGGTGGAGGAGGCCGTCATGATTCCATGCTGCAGCAGCAGCCGGACTATCGGCTCTCCGAGCACGAGGTAGCCGACGGCAGAGGGAAGCATGAGGAACGCCGTTGCGCGCAGTCCTATCGAAAGCCGGTCACGGTACTCGGGCCACTGCGCCCGGAGTGCATATTCGCTCAACGATGGCATCAGTGCAGTGTTGAGTGACCAAACGAACAGTCCGATGGGCATCAGAAAGAAGGTAGAGGCCGAGATGTAGGCCGTGAACCCTCCTCGCTGGCCGTTGGCAAGCCATTGAATGAATATGTAAGCGACCTGATTGGCGGCTACCGAGCCGACGACGAACACGGAGAGGCGCGCCATCTTCTTTGCGGCGGGATGCTTGACCTTGAGCGTCAGACGATAGCGCCCGAGCCGTCGCAGGTAGGGGAGGAGGGCAAGTCCCATAGGCGCAACGCTCAGCGTCGTGCCGAGGCCCATCAAGAGCAGTTGCGTCGTTGTGACGGTCTCGAGCGTTACAACCCCGTAGAGCGCTCCGAAGATCACGAACGCGGCTATGACGACGAAGTTGTTGATGATGGGCGTGTACATCGGAGGACCGAAGCGCCTGTGCGCAGTGAGGATCCCCGAGACGATGAAGTAGAGGCCGTAGAGGACGATCTGGGGGATGAACAATCGCAGCAGAAAGGTGATCGACTCCTGCTGGGATTGCTCCAGGGAGTCCGGCAGGCGAGAGGCGTAGAAGCGGGCAATCCACGGCGCGCCGATCATCCCGAGGATCGCTATGCCGGAAAGGATCAGAAGGGACAGGTTGAGGATTCCACTCATCACCTGCCAGGCCCGGTCACGATCCTCTTCTTGCAGCAGCTCGACAAACATCGGGATGAAGGCGGACGAGACAATGCCTCCGAGAACGAGCTCGTAGATGACATTCGGAGCGGTGTTCGCGAGGTTGTAGGTGTCGGCGATCCGGCTCTCGGCCACTCCCAACGTCGCAGCGATCACGGCCAGACGGACGATTCCCGTAAGTCGTGAGATGACGGTGCCCCCCGTCATGATCGCCGTGGATCGAGCAAGCGACCTCGAGGGGCTATGGCGCTGTCTGTACGCGGGGCTCGAGGCGTCCGCCAAGATCAGCCGGCCGGGTCGGGAGAAGCTTCGGCAGGCGCGCGCGCAGACGTCGGACGGGGGGTGTCCCAGACTGGGTGGGAACCGGCGGTGCGCCGATTCCTCGCTTCTGTGCGGTAACCCTCCTTCCGTCTCACCCGGCAAGTGTTGACCCAAGTCGGCGGCCTTTGCAAGCCTGCTCCGAGGCGCCGTCTCCGGAAGACCACTTAAAGCCTGCGTGGTCTGAGGAGACGGCGCCTCTCCCCATGAGGGAATGCTAAGGCGAACCTGGGGCGGCAGTCTCTGCAATGGGAAGCCAGATACCCGGCAAAGACATCGTTAGAGGGCGCCCTGTGTCTAGGCTGGGAAGGTCACGGCCTCGCCGCCGTCGTAGGTATGGACGGCGCAGCGAGATGGAAGCCAAAGTCACCAAAATGGAGGTTTTTCAGTTATGTCCGGCAAGAAGAGAACGGCGGCAATTGGGGGTGGGGTGCTGGCCCTTGCTCTGGTTGCCTTTTTCCTCACGGGTGACCGGTCATCGGGCGATTCGGGCTTTCCGAATATCCCCGGTTTCAGTCAGCCACCCGTCTGTCCGTTGAGCGGGGCGATCCCCAAGGGCTCGGCCGCCGACCGGCCGGCGGTGGCGGTCAAGGTCGAGAACAACCCCGTCGCGTGGCCCTTGTCCGGGCTCGAGGATGCAGAGGTCGTCTACGAAGAGCTGGTCGAGGGCGGCATCACGCGCTTCATGGCCATCTATCACTGCACCGACGCGTCCAAGGTGGGGCCCATTCGCAGCGCCCGGGAGGTCGACCCGGCGATCATGAGTCCCATCACGAAGATACTGGCCGGGGCGGGCGCTAATTCCATCGTTCAGAAGGCGCTCGACAAGGCGGAGATCGTCGTCGTGAACGAAGAGTCGGCCGGCAGCGCCATGGAACGTGTCGAGCGCCCCGGGATCACCTCGGAGCACACCCTCTACGGCGACACCGCGGCGCTGCGCAAGATCGGGGCGAAGAAGTTCGACGCGCCTCCGCCGCAGGAGCTGTTCGACTTCGGCGGCCCGCAGGATGGGACGACAAAGGCGTCCCACATAGAGATCGACTTCAGCGGCTCAACCACCGTCGAATACAACTGGGAGGACGGAAAGTGGGCGCGTTCGGAAGACCAAGCCATCTTCGAGGCTGAAACGGGCGACCAGATCGCGGTCGACAACATCCTGATCGAGGAGCACAAGGTCAACGAGTCCGACAAGATCGTCGACGTTGCGGGCAACCCCTCGATCGAGATCGAAGATGTCACCGGCTCGGGCCGCGCCGTCTTGTTCAGAGACGGGCAGGCTTTGGTGGGCCGCTGGGAGCGCAAGGAGCTTGCCGACCCCGTCCGTTTCCTGACCAAGGCGGGCGACGCGATGGTCCTGAAGGAGGGCACGACCTGGATCGAGCTCGTCCCCAGTGACGAGGGCCAGATAAAGGGGTCGTTCTCCTTCAGCAAGTAGCCGGGCGGTTCTTGATGTGAGCCCTGCACATCGGTTTACCGCGGAGTCCGTGAGCCAGCCCCGGCCTCTGGGGCGGGGTAGGATTGAGGAATCTCCCGGCGCGGCAAGAGCCGTCCGTCGGTGCATCCCAGAGGGGCGCTCTCCGGTCGTTTCGCCGGCGAACGCCGAAAGAGGAGCCGCAACCATGGCTGACAGTCTGAAGGACACGGGTGGCCTGAGGGTCAAGCGAGGGCTTGCCGACATGCTCAAAGGCGGCGTCATTATGGACGTGACCACCGTCGACCAGGCGAAGATCGCGGAGGACGCGGGCGCCGTTGCCGTCATGGCCCTCGAGCGCGTCCCCGCCGACATCAGGGCCGAGGGCGGCGTCGCGCGCATGGCCGATCCCGAAAGAATGGTCGGGATCATGGAGGCGGTTTCGATCCCGGTGATGGCCAAATGCCGCATCGGCCATTTCGTCGAGGCTCAGGTGCTCCAGTCCCTCGGTGTCGATTACATCGACGAGTCCGAGGTGCTTACGCCGGCGGATGAGGCTCACCATGTGGACAAGTGGGACTTCACCGTCCCCTTCGTCTGCGGCGCCACCAACCTGGGAGAGGCGCTTCGCCGGATCGGCGAGGGCGCAACGATGGTTCGCTCCAAAGGTGAAGCGGGCACGGGCAACGTGGTCGAGGCAGTGCGCCACATGCGTTCGATAAGCTCCTCGATCCGCCGGCTTCGCTCCGCCGGGCCCGAGGAGCTCATGGCCGAGGCAAAAGAGCTGGGCGCCCCTTACGAGCTGGTGCGCGAGGTGGCGCAGACGGGGTCGCTGCCGGTGGTGCTCTTCACCGCCGGGGGCGTCGCAACGCCGGCGGACGCGGCGCTGATGATGCAGCTCGGCGCCGACGGTGTGTTCGTCGGCTCGGGAATCTACAAGTCTGGCGATCCCGCCCTGCGGGCCAGGGCAATCGTCGAAGCGACCACCTACTTCACCGACCCCGACATCATCGCGAAGGTGTCGAGAGGCCTCGGCGAGCCCATGGTGGGCATCTCGATGGGACAGATTCCCGAGGTCGACCGCCTGGCGCAGAGAGGTTGGTAGAGGAGGCCGGGTGAAGATAGGCGTACTCGGCCTGCAGGGTGACGTGGCCGAGCACGTCGCGGCACTCGAGACCGCAGGAGCGACGCCCGTGGTGGTCAGGCGCGTCGACGAGCTCGGCTCGGTGGACGGATTGGTCATACCGGGCGGTGAATCGACCACCATCGGCAAGCTCCTGGCCCGATTCGGGCTGCTCGAGCCTCTGCGGCGGCGTGTCCAGTCCGGGATGCCGGTCCTGGGGACCTGTGCAGGACTGATCCTGATGGCCTCCGACGTGATCGGCGCCGAGGACGCTCCCCATCGTCTCGGGGTGCTCGATGTCTCGGTGCGCCGCAACGCCTATGGGCGGCAGGTCGACTCCTTCGAGGCCGCCATCGACGTCGCCGGAATCGACCGGCCGGTTCAGGTCGCCTTCATCCGGGCGCCGGCGATCGAGCGCATCGGCGACGGGGTCGAGGTGTTGGCCGAATGGGAAGATCGTCCCGTGCTCGTGCGTCAGAAGCACATGCTCGCCTCCAGCTTCCATCCTGAGATCACCGGAGAGACTGCGATTCACCGGGCGTTCGTGGCCGTCGCTACACAGAACCGGGAGACTTAGGCACCATGTCTGGACACTCCAAATGGTCCACGATCAAGAGAAAGAAGGGTGCCGCCGACGCTCAGCGCTCCAAGCTGTGGGGAAAGATGCTGCGCTTCGTCGAGGTCGCGGCGCGAGAGGGTGGCGGCAGCGTCGACGGCAATTCGACCCTCGCAACTGCGGTACAGAAGGCCAAAGAGGCCTCGGTCCCGAACGACAACATCCAGCGCGCCATAAAACGGGGAACCGGCGAGCTTCAGGGTGAGGCCTATGCAGAGTTCCATTACGAGGGCTACGGACCAGGCGGGGTCGCGCTTCTGGTTCAGTGCCTCACCAACAACCGCAACCGCGCCGCCCAGGATGTCCGTGGAGCCTTCAACGGCGGTGGGGGCAAGATGGCCGAACCCGGAGCGGTCGCCTGGATGTTCGAGGCGAAAGGTGTCGTGATGGTTCCTTCCATGGCGTCCTCCGAGGACGAGGTCTTCTTGATCGCGGCCGACGCAGGGGCCGAAGACGTGCGCGTGTCGGACACAACCATCGAGGTGGTCACCCCTCCGGAGGCGCTGAGGCCGGTGCGCACCGCACTGGAGGGGGCCGGGATCGCAATCGAGTCCTACGATCTCACGCAGGTTCCCAAGACAACGGTCGAGCTCGATGGGCCCGAAGCCAAGCGGCTGCTCCATCTCGTGGAGTCGCTCGAGGAGCTCGACGACGTCCAGGAGGTTTACGCCAACTTCGACATCCCCGACGAGGTCATGGCCACACTCGCCTAATGGTTCGACGTGCAAGCAGCGCCTGCACGGGGAGCGTCCCGTCGAACGGGCGGCTGGGGGGCCGGGCAGGCTCCGCAACGAGGCGCGGGCATGGCTGAGGCCGAAGCGAAGTGGCGCCGGACCATGAAGGCGCTGGCCATCCCGCCCGAGATCCTGGAAGCCGCACCTGAATCCCCCTACGGGTTTCCCGCCGCCATCTGGGGCCGTCCCACCGAGCCCATCGACTCACCGTCGCGGCGGCGCGCCCTCGAGGCGCTGCCCCAGGCCGGTTCGGTGCTCGACGTCGGCGCCGGCGGGGGAGCGGCGAGCCTCGCTCTCACCGAGCGCGCCGCGGACATTGTCGCCGTCGACGAGAACGAGGCGCTGCTCGAAGCCTTCGCCGCCAACGCCGAGGCGGCCGGCGTCGGACACTCGACGATCGTTGGCCGGTGGCCCGACGTCGCCCCACAGGCATCCAGCGCCGACGTTGTCGTCTGCCACCACGTCTTCTACAACGCTCTCGACCTCGCGGTTTTCGCCCGCGCCCTGACGGTTCACTCCCGCCATCGTGTGGTCGTCGAGTTGACCGCGACGCATCCACTGGACGGGTTCAACGACCTGTGGCGCCACTTCCACGGGATCGACCGCCCTCTGGGCCCGGACGCCGGCGACGCCATCGCCGTGCTGGCCGAGTCGGGCATCGAGGTGGACACCGAACGCTCGGAGCGCCCCTCCATGTGGAGCGACGCACCACGCCCCGCAGTGGTCGGCTTCGTGCGCCGGCGTCTGTGCCTCGCGCCCGAGCGCGACCCCGAGATCGACGCCCTCATCGGAGACGCTCCCCAGCGCACGCCCCGGCAGATGGTCACCCTGTGGTGGCCGGGGGGCGCGAGCTAGCGGCGAGCGGCGCGCCCGTCAGGGCGCGTCGAGTGGTGCTGAGTGTGGGCGGCCTCAGTGCGGCCCGGGTTGTGGGAACTGCCGTCTCAGGAAGGCGTCCCAGGCACCGTCGGGCATCACCTTGCGGGCGGTCATCAGGAGGCGCGCCGAGGCGGTGACCGGGTAACGGGCCCGCGGGTGCTTCGCCTCGAGCGCCCGCTCGATCACCCGGGCGACCGCGCCGGGCCCACCGCCCAGGCGCCGGAGCGCCCCTCCTTCGTAGACCATCTGCGTCACGACTGCGACGGCCGAATTGAAGTCGTCATAGGGGCCCTCCGAGGCGGTCCCGGCGGGCACGCTCGAGGCGGCCGCCGAGGCGAAGCCCGTCGTGATGATCCCCGGCTCGACCACGATCACGTCGACGCCGAAGCCCCGCACCTCGAAGCGCAGCGCATCACTGAGCGCTTCCATCGCATGCTTGCTGGCGTGGTAGAGACCGGCGCCGGGGAAGGTGAGCTTGCCTCCCATCGAGGACATGTTCACGATCCTGCCCCAGCCGGCTCGGCGCATCCCGGGGAGAACCGCCTGGATCAGCCCCAGGGGCCCAAAGAGATTGGTCTCGAACTGCGTGCGGACCAGATCCATGGGGACCGTTTCGACCGCTCCCGACTGGCTGTAGCCGGCGTTGTTTATCAGCACCCCAACGGCGCCGGCGGCGTCCTCGACCACGGCCACAGCCTCCTGGATCGAATCGGGGTCGGTGACGTCCAACCTCAAGAGACGGCAGTTCGGGCTCGCGAGGGTCTGGATCGAGGCCAGATCGCGGGCCGTCGCGTACACGCTCCAGCCGCGGGCCGCCAGGCGTTCGGCGGTGGCGCGCCCGATGCCCGAGGAGCAGCCGGTGATCAGCACGGCCCGGCCGGGAACACTCATCGGGTCAGTGCCCGGACTTCGTCGAGGACAAGATCGACCTCCTCGAGGGTGTTGAAGTGGCAGAAGCCGATACGGACGGCCCCGCCAGAGCCTTCGAGATCCAGCCGCTCCATGAGCTTCTGGGCGTAGTAATTGCCGTCCCAGACGAAGATGCCGGCGCGGGCCAACGCCTCGGCGACCGAGCGGGGGTGGAGGCCGCCCACCCGCACCGCGAAGGTGGGGGTCCGCTCGCCGGCGCGCCCCGGGTCGGCGATCCCGTACAGCCTGACCTCGGGCAACGACTCGACGCCCTCGAGCCACCGGGCCGACAGGCCCGCCTCCCACGCCGTGACGGCCCGTCCTGCCCGGACGAGGGCTGAGCGCCGATCCCCCGTGGGCGTGACTTCCGCCCGGGGGGCCTGCCCACTCCGGCGGTGAGTCTCCGCCCACCCATCCTTTCCAGACGGCCGCCCACCGACTCCCGCCTCTTCCTCCTCGGAGCCACCTTTCTCCGAGAGCCGCCCATCGGCCTCACCGGTCCCGCCGGGGCCGAGACCGGCAAGGTAGTCGACCGCGGCCACGAGACCGGCCATGCCCTCGTGATTGCCGGTGCCGGTCTCCCACCGGTGCGGGGAATGGTCGCTCGATGGCGCCACCTTGTAGGGGCGAAGCCCGTCCAGCAGCTCGAGGCAGCCGAACATCAGCCCCATGTGCGGGCCGAAGAATTTGTAGGGGGAACAGAAGAGGAAGTCGGCGTCGAGCGCAGCCACATCGATCGTGCGGTGCGGTGCGAAGTGGACGCCGTCGAAGATGATCAGCGCCTCGGTCGCCGAGCGAATCGCGGCCACAGCCTCGGCGGCCGGGGTGATGCTTCCCACTGCGTTGGACGCCAATGTGAGAGCGACGATGCGGGCCCGGCGCGACAGGGCCGCCTGCAGGCTCGTCAGGTCGAAGGTGCAGTCCTCGGTCCTGAAGTCCACCCACCGGACGGTCGCTCCCGAGTCCTTCGCCGCCGCCACCCACGGTGCGATGTTGGCGTCGTGATCGAGCCTCGAGACGACCACCTCGTCGCCGGGCCCGAGCGTTCGGGCCACCGACCGGGACAGCGCGAAGGCGAGTGTGGTCATGTTGGCGCCGATGACCACTTCCTCGGGCCGGGCGCCGAGAAAGTCGGCTGCGGCTCGGTGAGCGTCCTCGATGAGAGCGTCGGTCTCCCGGCTCGTGACGCCGGCGCCGCCCTCGTTGGACGTTCCCCTCCGGAGATGGCCGGCCATCGCATCGATCACCGAGTCCGGCGTCTGCGTGCCACCCGGCGAATCGGCGAAGATGCACGGTCGCCCTTCCACCGTGCGTCGAAGGGACGGGAAGCGGGCCCGGAGGACGGTGGGGTCGATGGCGTGGGCGGCGGTTTGCAAAGGCGCTCCTCGGATGCTGATCGGGTCGCTCATCATAAGAGGGGGGCGCGCCGGCCGATGGCGGCCCGCAGACGTAGGTCTCGGCGTTCCTCTGCGCTACTGGGCCCGGAAAGCGACCTCGTGGGTGCAATAAACGATTCGGCGGCCTCCCGCAATGGGTGGTAGGGCCGAAATACTGGGGAGTGTCCCTCCCGTTCGCTATGGTGGAGCGAACATGCGTTCGATCTGGAGGCTGTGCGGTGCGCATCATGGGTATCGACCCGGGGATTGCCGTCACCGGCTACGGCGTGGTCGAACGCCGTGACGGGCGGCTTCGCGCCGTCGCCCACGGCGTTGTCCGCACCGACGCCGGAGATTCCCAGGCGGTGCGCCTGGCGGATCTGCGCGCCGAGGTCGGTGGGCTCGTTGCCCGCCTCCGGCCCGAGGCGGCGGCGATCGAGCGTCTGTTCTTCAACGCCAACGTGAAGACGGCAATGGCGGTGGGCCAGGCGTCCGGGGTCGTCCTGGCGTCTCTCGCCGAAGCCGGCCTCCAGGTAACCGACTACACGCCTCCACAGGTGAAGCTCGCAGTCGCAGGATCGGGGGGCGCCTCGAAGCACCAGGTCCAGGCAATGGTGAGCTCGCTTCTCGGGTTGGACTCTCCGCCCTCGTCGCCCGACGCGGCGGATGCACTGGCCCTTGCAATCGCCCACCACAACCGGAGCGGCCTGGCCCGGGCGGTGGCGGCCGCGAGGGACGCCCGGTGATCGGCTATCTCGAGGGAACCCTGGCGGCGCGCCATCCCAGCGGTCTCTTTCTCGAGGTCAAAGGGGTGGGCTACCGCTTGAGCTGCTCGGCGACGACGCTGGCGACGCTTCCGTCCGCGGGCGAGCGCTGCCGTTTGTACACGCATCTCCATGTGCGTGAGGACATCCTCGCCCTCTACGGATTCGCCTCCGAGGCCGAGCAGAGCATATTCGAGGCCCTGCTCGGTGTCTCCGGTGTGGGGCCGAAGGTGGCTCTGGGGGTCTGCTCGGCGTTCACGCCCGATGCCCTGAGACGCGCCCTTGTCACCGATGATGTGGCCGCGCTCGCGTCCGTCCCCGGGATCGGCAAGCGGACGGCCCAGCGCATGGTCCTCGATCTCAAGGAGAAGCTTGCGCTCCCCGATCTCCAGGTCGCAGGGCCGGCACAGGGCGCCGCCGCCGGCGCCCGGAGCGCGCTCGAGAACTTGGGCTATTCCCCCTCGGAGGTGCGCGGCGCCCTCGGTGATCTGAACCCGGCCCCCGGGGAGTCCGTTGAGGACATCGTGCGGGCCGCGTTGTCGGTGCTCGCACGCCCGATGGTGGTGTCCGGAGACGGCGAGACCGCGGAGCCAGGGTCGTGACCGACGAGATTCTGGCAGCGGTCGTCGACCCGGGTGAACGGGACGCAGAAACATCCCTTCGCCCCCGGACGCTCGACGAGTTCGTGGGCCAGGAGGAGCTGAAGGAGCACCTCGGCATCGTGCTGGAGGCCGCCCGTGCGCGCGGCGAGCCTGCGGGCCACGTCCTGCTGAGCGGCCCTCCCGGACTCGGTAAGACGAGCCTCGCCTACGTGATCGCCCGCTCCATGGAGGCCGACATCCGTCCCACCTCGGGGCCGGCGCTCGAACGGGCCGGGGACCTCGCCGCCATCCTGACGAACCTCCAGGACGGCGATGTCCTGTTCGTCGACGAGATCCATCGCCTGCCGCGCACCGTCGAAGAGGTGCTCTACCCGGCGATGGAGGACGGTCAGCTCGACCTCGTCATCGGCAAGGGGCCGAGCGCGAACACGATTCGGCTCGACCTCCCGCGTTTCACGCTGGTGGGGGCCACGACGCGGGCCGGGCTGCTCACCGGCCCCCTGCGGAGCCGCTTCGAGCTGTCCGAGAAGCTCGACTTCTACCCACCCGAGGATCTCGAGACAATCATCCTGCGCTCGGCCCGCATTCTCGAGGTGCCCCTCGACGAGGACGGAGGGAGCGGCGCGTGGGAGATCGCCAGGCGCTCGCGGGGGACGCCGCGCATCGCCAATCGGCTCCTTCGCCGGGTGCGGGACTTCGCCCAGGTGCGCGCCGACGGCTTCATCGATGCGCAAGTGGCGCGCCGGGCCCTCGAGGTCTTCAAGGTGGACGAGCAGGGCCTGGACAAGGTCGACTGGGCCATTCTGGATGCGGTCGTCACGCGCTTCTCCGGCGGACCGGTCGGACTTTCG
>JACDDL010000283.1 GCA_013817045.1 Actinomycetota bacterium
TGCGTGAAGTTGCGGCTGAGCCTCTTGTTGAAGTTGGCCGCGATGTCTGGGTGCGAACCCTCGATGCCGGTGTCGATGATTCCGACCGTGACTCCCGGCTCGCCCTGCTGCCTGCTGTAGGACCCCTGTGGGGTCGCATCCAGCATGCGCATATCCCATTGGAAGTGACTAAGCGGATCGGAGCCAGCCTGCCCTGCGCTACTCCCCGGGGATCCCTCGGCAAGGCCCGCATCCAACCGTTCGATATCGCTCTTGAGGCGCAGCCTCGGCCGTGCCCGTCCGATCGTGCGGTCCTGTGCTGCACCCGCCAGCGCAGAATCGCTCGCAGCGGATGCGGCGAAGCCCCGATTGCCGGCCTTCACGGTCGCCACTCCGATGGCGGTGTTTTCCTTCACGATCGTTCCGCCTGCGCGTTTGATCGCCGCTCGCGCCGACTCAACCGAAGCACTACGCGCATACAGAACTACATAACGATGTTGCTTGCCTTCCTCCTGAGCGGTTACACCCTGGGCCGGCAACAGCATCACGCCAGCCAAGAGAGCCGCTAATACAGCCACGGATTTCTTCATTCACCCTCCCGTTTACGCCCAAACCAATAGGTCACGATAGCAAGCAGCAGAACGCAGGTGTGACAAAGGAACTCAGGGGGGCTTGGGTTTAAAGCCTTAGCTCGTCGAAGCCCGCGTAAGGTCGCAACGCTTCCGGGATGGCGACACTGCCGTCGGCGCGTTGATGATTCTCCACCAGAGCGACGATGGTTCTGCCCACGGCACACGCGGTGCCGTTCAGTGTGTGCACGAGCCGCGTCTCTTCCCCATTCCGGCAGCGCACCTGCAGTCGGCGCGCCTGATAATCCGTCGCGTTCGTGGCCGAGGTGACTTCCATGTAGCGATTGGCCCCCGGAAGCCAGGCCTCGTGATCGACCTTCTTTGCGGCGGAGGCGCCCAGATCACCGGCGCACATGACGAGGACGCGGTAGGGAATCTCGAGCGCCTGCAAGATGCGCTCTTGGTTGGTGCGTATGGTCGCATACTCATCCCACGAGTCGTCCGGGTGAGCGAACGAGAATTGCTCGACCTTGTCGAACTGATGCACGCGAACCAAACCCTTTGTGTCCCGCCCGTAGGATCCGGCTTCACGACGAAAGCAGGACGAGAATCCGGCGTAGCGCAACGGCAACTCCGCAGTCGCCACGATCTCGCCTGAGTGCATGGCCGCGAGTGCCACCTCCGATGTTCCGGTGAGATAGAGGTCGTCCCTTTCGCTCTTGTAGAACTCGTGCTCATCGGTGGGGAGAAAACCTGTTCCATACATAGCATCCTCGAGCACCAAGACGGGAGGGATCACCGGAGTAAACCCGCGCTCGAGCGCAAAGTCCATGACGAAGCGCACTAAAGCCAGTTCGAGCATTACGCCCATGCCGGTCAAGTAAACGAAGCGGCTGCCCGAGGTCTTCGCAGCGCGCTCTCCATCGAAGAGCCGCAGGCGCTCACCCAGGGCCACGTGATCCAGCGGTTCGAAGTCGAACTCCGGTTTATCACCCACTTCGCGCTCGACGACATTGTCGTCCTCGCTCGATCCGTCCGGCACCGAATCGTGCGGAAAATTCGGGAGGTACGCGGCGATCTCATCGCGCTCCCGGACGGCTTGATCGAGATCGGGCTCGATCGACTTCAGCTCATCCGCAAGCCGCCTTGCCTCTGCTATCGCCTTGGGGCGATCTTTCGCTTCGGCGCGCGCAATTGCTTTGGAGGCCCGGTTGTGCTCGGCGCGCAGATTCTCTACCCGGCCGAGGATCTCACGGTATGTGGCATCGGCTTGGCGGGCTCGCTCGAGGCCTTCGACCCCGCCGCGCTTGGCATAGAGGCGCTTAGCCTTATCGGGCTCCTCCCGGAGCAATTTGAGATCGATCATCTGACGCCATCCACGGAAGTCGCTGCGGAACCTGTGAGTTGAGCTGCCAGGTTGCATCTTACACTCGACCTATGCTCCCCGAAGAGGCTGAAGCCCTGCTCGAGAATGTACGCGATGGCACCCTGAGCGTGCAGGAAGCGCTCAAGGCGCTGCGTTACCTGCCCGTCGATGATCTCGGCTTTGCGCAACTTGACATGCACCGGGAGCTTCGCCAGGGCATGCCTGAAGCTATCTATGCAGCGGGCAAGACGCCCGAGCAAGTGGTCGGCATCGCAAGCAGGCTTCTCGAGCAGAGCAGTGCCCCGGTCATCGCAACCAGAGTGCCGCCTCCCACCGCTGCACTTCTGCTCGAAACATTCCCGGGCGCCCGGCACCGTGCAATTGCCCGCCTGGTGATCTTGAGAGGGCCGGTCGCAGGCGATGATTCCTCTCCAACCGGCCTCGTCACCGTCGTAAGCGCAGGAACATCGGATCTGCCGGTCGCAGAAGAAGCTGCGATCACCGCAGAGATCTTCGGAGCAAAGGTCGAACGCGTCCACGACGCTGGCGTTGCAGGCCTGCATCGCATACTCGGAGTGCAGGATCTTCTGCACGATTCCGACGCTCTCATAGTCGTCGCCGGCATGGAGGGTGCGCTCGCGAGTCTGATCGGTGGGATCTCGTCCGCCCCCATCGTCGCAGTACCTACCAGCGTGGGCTACGGAGCTTCATTCGAGGGATTGGCCGCCTTGTTGGCGATGCTGAACTCTTGCGCGGCCGGCATCGCTGTGATGAACATCGACAACGGCTTTGGTGCAGCCGTGTTCACATCACGACTGCTGCGCAAGAAAAACTCATGACGCTCCTATACTTCGACCCGTTCTCGGGAGCTTCAGGCGACATGGTTCTCGGCGCGCTCATTGACGCCGGTGTCCCTCTCGATGTCATAAGGGCAAGTCTCGACGCACTCCCCCTGGAGGGCTGGACGATTGAAAGCACAACGGTCCAGAAAGGGGTTCTCAGGGCAACCCAAGTCATAGTCGCAGTCGGTGAAGTCAACGTCTCCCGCAACTACGCCGACATCGTCACCATGCTCGAGACCTCGCCGCTCGAGGAGAACGTTCGCCGACGATCCCTCGAGACATTCGAGATCCTGGCACTGGCGGAAGCGAAGATCCACAACCGGCGCGCGGAGCAGGTTCACTTCCATGAAGTCGGTGGAGCCGATGCCGTCATCGACATCGTCGGTTCGTGTGCGGCATTACAGCATTTGAGACCCAGTCACACCGTTACCGGCCCTATCGCAACGGGCTCGGGGACCGTTTCGAGCGATCACGGTCAACTTCCTCTGCCTGCGCCGGCCGTCACCGAGATTCTCAATGGTGCCGTGCTCTATGGACGGGGTGAGGGCGAGCTGATCACACCGACCGGCGCCGCCATCCTTGCCGCCGCCAGCGACGTCTTCGGCAACATGCCCGCGGCTCGATTGAGATCGGCGGGCTACGGCGCAGG
>JACDDL010000087.1 GCA_013817045.1 Actinomycetota bacterium
GACATCCCTCGTACGTGCTGGTGATGGCAGATAGAGTCGGGGCAGACATCTATGTCGTCCAGGCCTATCGGCGACGCGAGACGGTGTCGGTCGATGGCGAGAGCGGCCCCGACATAAGGCGCTCGTTTGCCGAGGAATCGCCCGGCCACGATCAGCAGCGCGCCGAGAACCTGTGGGAGTCGAATGCCGCGGAGGTCGCCGAGGAGGTCGCCAACATCGTGCGGGCCCAGGGGATCGAGCTAATCGCGGTTGCCGGAGACGTGCGCGCCGTCGGTTTTCTTCGCGAGCACTTGCCCGAGAAGATGAGAGACAGCGTGTTGGAGGTGGAAGGGGCTCGGGCAAATTCCTACGAGGACGTCCAGGAGGATCTCGAGCAGACCCTTGCGGCGTTCGAGGCCAGGACCACTGAGGCGGTGCTTGATCTCTTCCGGTCGGGTGGCGGACAGGACCTTGCGGTGCAGGGACTCGAAGCGACCCTCGACGCGCTGAGAAAGGCGCAGGTCGACACGCTGCTGATAGCGCCGCGCGGCGAGGACGACAGGGTTGCCTGGTTCGCGGTCACAGAGCCGAGTCAAGCGGCCACCGACCGCCGGCTGCTTGCCGATTTGGGTGTTGAGAGCCTGGCAGAGGGACCACTCCAAGACGTGCTGGTGCGATCGGCCTACGCCACCGGGGCCAGGGTTCGGGTGGTTCCCGAAGAGCTGTCGCCGTCCGAGGGAGTGGGGGCGACCCTCCGCTATTCATAGACCGGCGCGGGGTGTGGGCCGTGCCCTCTTTCTCCGGGCGCGCCCGGAGATCCCTCGCCCCCAGGCGCCGAGGGACCCACTCCCTAACCAAGACGGCCGGGCTTGCTGGTACCTTGCCTGTTCATGAACGAGTTCGCCGACACCCAAGCCAACCTCACTCCCTCCGAAACGGCGCGCCGGATGGCCGAGGAAGACCTGCTGTTGATCGACGTCCGGGAGGACTACGAATGGGAGGCGGGCCGGGTCCCTGGAGCTCGCCATATTCCGATCGAGAATGTCGCCTCCCAGGCTTCCTCCATTCCGAAGGACCGCCCCGTCGCCTTCATATGCCTCGCGGGTGTCCGGTCGGCCATGGTCACGAGGGCCTTCCGGGATGCCGGGTACAACGCTCTCAACGTCGCAGGTGGTTTCGCGGAGTGGTTCGGACAAGGGCTTCCCACCGAACCCAACGACGCCGAAGTTGCTCCGCACTGAGCTACGCCGAGAACAGGAGATGGCTGTGAAGCACCCGAGCCGGAACACTGCACCTCCGCCGGGGATCCACGTGCGTTTGGGTGACCCGGACGCGAATGCAGTCGCCGATCGTCTGGTTTGGGTCCACGAGCACGATGTCGCCGAACGCGTCTGGCGCAGGGACTACACCCTGTGGGGGTCGGAACCCAACGAGATCTCGGACCGCCTCGGCTGGCTCACCGTCGCCGACCACATGCGCGCTCAACTTGGCGAGTTGAGCTCTTTCGTCGCAGAGGTACGGGCGGAAGGCTACACACATGCGGTATTGCTCGGTATGGGCGGCTCGAGCCTCGCGCCCGAGGTCTTGCGCCTCACTTTTGGCAGCGCCCCTGACCACCTCGAGCTGCGCGTGCTGGACTCCACGCACCCCGATGTCGTCACAGCGGTGGCTGATGAGCTGCCCTTGGCGCAAACGTTGTTCATTGTGTCCAGCAAGTCTGGGGGCACGCTCGAGACCCGCTCCTTCTACGCCTACTTCCGCGACAAGATCGACGATGGCGCTCATTTCATAGCGATCACCGATCCTGATACGTCTTTGGCCGATCTCGCCGCCAAGGAGGGTTTCCGCCGCACTTTCCAAGCGGATCCCGAGATCGGAGGGCGTTACTCGGCGTTGTCTCCTTTCGGAATGGTGCCGGCTGCGCTGATCGGGGTGGACCTCGGAAGTTTGTTGAGCAAAGCGGAAGCCGTCGAGAAGGAATCGACCTCCGCAACGCCCGAAACCAATCCCGGCCTCTGGCTCGGAGCTGCCGTCGGCGAGCTGGCGCGGCGAGGTCGAAACAAGCTCACCTTCGTCGTTTCCGAACCCATCGACAGCTTCGGCCTTTGGGTCGAGCAGCTCGTAGCCGAGAGCACCGGCAAAAATGGAACGGGAATCATCCCGGTGGCGGACGAGCCTCTCGGCGCGCCGGACTTGTACAGCGAGGATCGCGTCTTCGCTTACCTGCGCAACACGTCTGCCCCGGATCGAGAGCTGGACGAGCGCCTCGATGCCCTTGCGGGTGCCGGCCACCCCGTGATCACGGTCGATTTTTCAGAACCATCAGATCTCGGCGCGCAGTTCTTTCTGTGGGAGCTCGCGGTGGCCGTATCGGGCGTGGTGCTACAGATCAATGCGTTCGACCAACCCAATGTCCAAGAGGCGAAAGATCTCGCAGCGGAGACCATCGAGACCTATTTGAGCAAAGGACGCTGGTCCGAAGAAGAGGCCGATGTCGTTCAAGGCCAGATCGAGGTGTTCGGCGCGCCGGGTGCATCCAGCCTCGACGAGGCACTGGGTGCGCTGGTTGGCAAGGCAGGGCCGGGAGGCTACTTCGCAATCATGGCCTACGTGCCCCCCAGCGCAGGCGCAGACGCTGCGCTCACGTCGATTCGCAATTCGGTTCGCGACGCGCGCAAGTCGGCAACGACGGTCGGGTACGGTCCGCGCTTTCTTCATTCCACCGGCCAACTCCACAAGGGAGGGCCGGGCGAAGGTGTTTTCCTGCAGATCGAATCGGCTGGTGGCGAGGGAGTGGAGATTCCCCACGCGCCATACGGCTTCGACGCGTTGTTGCATGCTCAGGCACTGGGAGACCTCGAGGCGCTCCGCTCCCGCGATCTGCCGGTGCTCCGGGTACACATCAAAGGTGATCCCGTCGGCGGATTAGAGACGATCGCCCAGGAGATTGCCCGCATCACATAGCCAAGGCTCCCTTGCAGAACTCTCCCCGGGGAGCCGGTTGCCGATGTTTAGCACCTCTGAACCAGTTTGCCAGGGGCGAAGCCGACATGATCTTGCGCACGAACGAGGAGAACCTGCAGCCCCCGGACCTCTCATGATTGACTATGTAGCTCATGCTGATTAAGGCTCTTCCACAAGAATACGCGTCCGGAGGGATCGAACCCCGACCTTCGTTACTAGAAGTCTCCTGGTCAAAGCAATTGACCCACCTGGAGAACTTTCCTGCTGATGTGGCGTTGTATTAGGAATCGTCACCAAATAGGGGGGAGCTTTCGGTATGTGGGGGATCGTTCCGAAACTCAGGGCCAATCAACTCGCAGACAAAGTACGGCGGCACCATGACAAGGGCGCCTGCTGGAGCGCTGAACTCGAGGACGAATTAACCGAATGCGAGCGGGAGAACCGCAGAGGAGGACGAAGACCATGAATAAGAGGGTCGCTCGTTCATTCTTGGTTGTATCCGTATTAGGGGGGATGCTAACAGCAGCGGCCCCACCAGCACAGGCTGCGCCTACCTGTTTCGGCAAGCGCGCCACGGTGGTCGGCACTAACGGCCCGGACACCCTGGAGGGAACTGCAGGCTCCGATGTAATCGCGGGGCTGGGCGGTAATGACGACATGTATGGCTTCGGTGGACCCGACCTGATCTGCGGGGCGACTGGAAATGATCGTGTCGTGGCGAGCAGGGGAGTTGACAAGGTTGCGGGTGGCGCAGGTCACGATGACCTTGACGGAGGCCCGGATGCAGACAAGCTTTATGGTTCACTCGGCGGCGACTGGATGGGGGCTGGGCCCGGTGACGACTACCTAGAGGGCAACGCGGGTGCAGACGTTCTCATGGGGTTCTATGGGGCCGACAAGTCCTATGGAGGCGATGGAAACGACTCCTTTTCGGACCACGAGAACTACAACGATCCGGTTGGCCACACCGACTATATGTACGGCGGGGCCGGAAATGACTCGCTAGATGCCAGAGATCGTCCCGATGCGCCGGGTGCAAGCGCACCTGACTATCTTTACGGAGGCACTCACACAACTGGAGACTGGTGCTCTGGGGAAGCTAATGACGTCTTTAGGGAGTGCGAGAACTCGACGCGTTACTAGAGGGTCGTGGGCGTGATCCATAAAGACTTTGGGTCACTCATACCTACTCGATCCAATTGCCCCGCACAGTGTTTGTTTAACTTCAAGCGGTTCGGAAAAGGGGCTCATCGTTGCCTTTGCTGATAGGCGCGCCCGGGGGGATTCGAACCCCCGACCTAGAGATTAGAAAGCTCATGCTTGACGCCAGAACTCATGTAAGTTAGCGTTTGCTCATGCAAATACGCGTTTCCAAGGGTGGACAGATTTCCCTGCCGGCGGAGATCCGGCGGCGTTGGGCGTCGGACGCCCTGGTAGTCGAGGATCTCGGAGACCGGGTCGTGCTGAGGCCCATCCCAAGCGATCCAGTCGGGGCTGTCGTGGGAGCGTTTCCCTCCCAGAAGGGCACGGTCAGCCAAGCGCGCAAGCGAATCAGCAAGGAGGAGCAGGAAGCCGAGCGCCGCAAGTATCCGAAGTGATCCTGCTAGATGCGACCGCTCTCGTGGGCACCTTTCTCGGCGAGCCGTCCGCAGATGAGGTCGAGGCACTTCTTCGTGGCGGCGACACCGCGATTACTAGCGCGAACCTCGCCGAGGTGATCGACGTCCTCGTGCGGGTATTTGGAAACGATCTTGATGCCGTAGAGGCCAGGCTCGTGCCCCTAATTGCAACGACCTTGCCGGTGGTGGGTCTCGGTGAGGCAGAGGCGCGCCGGGCCGCGGAGTTCAGAATCTCTTACTACGACCGAAGGGATGCTCCGCTTTCACTTGCGGATTGCCTTCTGCTGGGCGCTGCGAGGGTACTGAACGCCGGAGTGGCCACCAGTGACGCTCCGGTTGCCAGCATCGCGCGGTCCGAGGGTTTGGAGGTCGTTGCCTTGAGGGATTCGGAGGGGCAGAGACCGTGAGGGAGGTTCGGGCTGAGCGCCGGCTCAATAGGGTTCGAACAAGCGCTCACACTCGTTTTACGTTCCGTCTATGGCGGACTCAGGTGAGGGAATCCGGCGTCCAGCTCAGTCGTGAGCAGCGCGACGCTCTCCTCCGGCCGGCCGAGGTTCCGCATCGAGCTGGCCAGTTGGATCACCGCCCGGCGTCGGCGTTCCCCGGTCAGCCCGCGCTCGAGTGCCTGTCGGTACAGGGGCACGGCGAGATCGGAGTGGCCGGTCGAGTCAAGCGAGGACGCCCGCTCGAAGATCCCGACACCGGTGTCCGGGGGCAGCTCGGCAGCGAGGTTCCCGATCCGGGCCAGGAAGTCCGCCTCGCTTCGCTGGTCCATCGACGCCCAGGCGTCCGACACCCGCTGTTCCCAGTCTGTTTCGTTCACCAGCACAGCCTTTCAGGTCCGGGCGCGGACGATAAACCTTAGGCCTTTGACGCTCGATCCGAGTTGCGACTACCAACCTTCAGGGCAAGGCCTAAAGTGTCCACGATGACTCGCGACATGTGTCCACGGCGCGCGACATGACCGGGCGCGCCCGGAGGGATTCGAACCCCCGACCTAGAGATTAGAAGTCTCCCGCTCTATCCGACTGAGCTACGGGCGCAGACCTCTAGCCTACTGCCGAACGCTATAGGGTCGACCGAACGTGACCAACCCCGCCCAGGAATCCCCCACGGAGCGCCACGATGTCGATCTGTTGATCGTCGGCGCAGGCCCGGCCGGCCTCTTCTGCGCTTACTACGCCGGCTTCCGGGGTTTCAGATCGGTGCTCATCGACTCGCTCGACGAGCCCGGCGGGCAGGTCGCCGCCATGTACCCCGAAAAGCTCATCTTCGATGTTCCCGGGTTCCCGGCGGTCAAGGGCCAGGACCTCGTCGACAACCTGGTCGAGCAGGCGGCGCCCTTCGAGCCAATCTACCTCCTCGGCCATCGCGCCGAAGAGCTCGTGCAGGACGACGACCGCGTGACCGTGACGAGCCACAAAGGCGCCCAGATCGTCTGCAAGGCCGTCGTCATCACCGGGGGGATCGGGACCTTCACACCCCGGCCGCTTCCCGATGCTCGGGAGTTCGAGGGGCGGGGACTCCGATACTTCGTCCCGAAGCTGGACGAGCTCGCAGGCCTGGACATCCTCATCGTCGGCGGCGGAGACAGCGCCTTTGACTGGGCGCTCAACCTGCAAGGTGTGTCGCGCCGCATCACGCTCATTCACCGGCGCGACAAGTTCCGCGCTCACGAGCACACCGTCAAACAGGTCCTTGCGTCACCCGTCGAGGTGCTGACCTTCACAGAGGTCGCCCGCATCACCGGAAACGGCAGGGTCGAGGCGGTCGAGATCCACAACAAGAGCACCGATGAGCGCCGCACTCTCGAGGTCCAGGCGGTAGTGGCGGCCCTTGGGTTCACCGCAGACCTCGGGCCGCTCAAGAAGTGGGGACTCCACCTCGAGAGGCGTCAGATTCTCGTGGATACGAATATGGCGACAAATCACCGGCGCATCTTCGCTGCGGGCGACATCACCGACTACCCCGGCAAGGTCCGTCTCATAGCGACGGGATTCGGCGAGGCCGCCACTGCTGTGAACAACGCTGCGCCGGTGATCAACCCCGAGCTCAGCCTGTTTCCAGGGCACTCCTCCAACCAGTAAGGCAATCCGCAACGGCCCCGCCCCACAGAACCCCTGGGGGCCCGGTCGTCTATCGCAGCACCAGCTCGCCGGCGTTGGTCCGGACACCGACTCCGGAGATGCCACTCTCGCCCGGCGTGATCCGGACGTCGAGAGAGTCCGCTCCGATCCAGGCGGGAATGACACCCGGGTCGCCCGATACGTCGACCCACGAGATACCCAGGGGAACGACCTGATGGCCGGCGGCCATGCGCCCCGGATGCATTTCCGGAGGGACGTCCCACTGGATGAAGAACGGCTTGCACGGATCGGCCATGGCTGCCTCGAGGCCCGCAAGTCTCCATCCAAGCGAGGTCCCGTCCGGCGCGGTGCGCTCCATTGGCTCGGGATTCAGGCGGAGGCGCCGGCCGACGGCGTCGATGCTCTCCGTTCCAAGGCAGAAGGCCGAGATGCCCTCCCGGATTGCCAGCCGCCGGGCTATCCAGCGCCCGAGCGGGCTGCGAGCGGCGTGGTCGTCGTCGACGATCCCCATCAGCTCGATGTAGTCGGGGCCCAAAGGGATGATGCGGTTTGCGGTTCCCATGCCCGTGTGCCGGCCGCCGGGCACCGATCCGAGCCCGACCTTCTCGAAGATCAGCTTGGCGGCGGCGTCCAGGTCCGCTACCGCAAGAATCACGTGGTCGAACCTGAGCCCTTCGGCACCGTCCACGGGCCCGCCGTCAGCCACCGATATAGGACATCTCCACCTTGGGCAAGCCGACGGTCTCCGAGGTGCGGATCTCCGAGTACCGGTCCCGGCGAGCCCTCCATACCGACGTGATCAGGTCGGCTATGACTGAATCCGGCGCGTCGGACCGCAGGGCCGCCCTCAGGTCCGTGCCCCCGGTCGAGAACAAACAGGTAAAGAGGGAGCCCTCGACCGAGATGCGCGCCCGGGTGCAGGTCCCGCAGAAGGCTTGTGTGACCGAGGCGATGACTCCGATCTCGCCGCTTCCATCCAGGTAACGCCACCGGTTTGCGACCTCGCCGGGGTAGTTCGGCTCGAGTGGCTCGAGCGGCATCTCGGCATCGATCATCGAGATGATTTCGCGCGCCGGGACGACATCGTCCATCTTCCAGCCGTTGCTGTGGCCGACATCCATGTATTCGATGAACCTCAGAATGTGGCCCGTGCCCTTGAAGTGGCGCGCCATGTCCACCACCCCGGCTTCATTTAGGCCCCGCTTTATCACCGCATTGACCTTGACCGGCGTCAGGCCGGCTCGAGCCGCAGCTTCGATCCCGGCGAGCACGCGTTCAACGGGAAAGTTCACGTCGTTCATGGCCATGAAGACCTCATCCTCCAGGGAATCGAGGCTGACTGTGACCCTCTGCAATCCCGCCGCTCTTAAACCGGCCGCCTTCTTGTCCAGGGTCGATCCGTTGGTGGTGAGCGTGAGGTCAAGGCCTTCGATCGAAGCGAGCTTGGAGATCAGATGCTCGATGTTGCGCCGGACGAGCGGCTCACCCCCCGTGAGGCGGATCTTCTTGACTCCGAGGCCCACGAAGATGCGGGCCAGGCGCTCGATCTCTTCGAAGGAGAGCAACTCGCTCCGTTCGAGGAACTGATAGTCGCGTCCGAAGACCTCTTTGGGCATGCAGTACACGCAGCGGAAGTTGCACCGATCGGTCACCGAGATCCGGAGATCACGGACCGCCCGGCCGAATACATCGACGATTGCGTTCGGATCTGCCATAAGCGACCATTGTCCCAGAACAATGGTAGACAGCGACCAGGACGGCCCCCGGGGGGTAGTTATCTTCCAAGTTTTAACAGAAACGATGTAGTATGTGCTCCATAGGTCGGGTTGAAGCGGGCAAAAGGGGACGGCGGGTGGAGCAGGATGAGGCAGACTACCGGACTCTGGTCGAGCACGTTCCGGCGATGGTCTACCGCGCCGATGTCGGTGGGGAGGACGAATGGCACTTCGTCAGCCCCCAGGTCAAGGCCTTTCTCGGGTACTCGCCGGCGGAGTTCACAAGTGACCTCTGGCTCAGCCGGATGTATCCCGCGGATCGTGACAGGGTTCTCGAGGAAGAGGATCGTGATCGGGATCGGCCCGACGGCAGCACCCACAGGATCGAGTACCGCTTCAGGACCAAAGATGGGCGCGTCGTATGGATCAGCGACGAATACGTCCTCATGTCGGGGCCCGACGGCCGCCGTTACTACCGCGGGGTGATGCTCGACATAACCGAGCGCAAGATGTCCGAGACGGAGCTGGGCCCTCACGAAGAACGGTACCGATCGCTCGTGCAGCATGCGTGTGATGTGATTGTCGTGATCGACGCCGAGGGTTCTATTACCTACTTGAGTCCTTCGGTCGAGCGCGTCCTCGGTTACACGCCCCTCGAGCGGATAGGCAGATCCATGTTCGATCTCGTGCATCCAGACGACCTTGCGCTCGAGAGGGAAACCATCTCAGATCTCCTCAAACGTACCGGGAATTACAGCCGAATAGAGCTGCGGGTGTGTCACAAGGATGGCTCATACCGTTGGCTAGAGGTGTCCTTGACCAATCTGCTGGAGGATCCAGGTGTTCAGGGCATCTTCGTCAATTACCGCGACGTTTCAGAACGCAAAATGCTGGAGCAGCAGCTTCGCCACAACGCTCTGCACGACCCGTTGACCGGACTTGCAAATCGCTCCCTCCTCGTCGACCGACTCGAGCATGCAATCGCGGCATCGGCCCGCCGCAATGAGCACTTGGCGGTGTTGTTCATCGACCTGGACGATTTCAAGTTGGTCAACGACGTCTTTGGGCACGCTGCCGGCGACCAGGTATTGATCGCAGCAGCCGGGCGAATCAGGCCATGCCTCCGCTCCGAAGACACGGCTTCCCGTCTGGGTGGAGACGAGTTCGTCGTGTTGCTCGAAGGTGTCGACCACGAAAGCGACGCGACCACCATCGCGAGACGGATACTGGAATCTCTCCACTTACCGTTTGTAGTCGGGGACCAGGAGGTGACCATTCAAGCGAGCATTGGGGTTGCGGTTGCCGATGCGCCTCAGAACGCTCAGACGTTGCTGCGGAGAGCGGATGCAGCCATGTACCTTGCAAAGTCCCGGGGATCCGGACGTTACGAGGTTTACCAGTCTCCGGCGTGCGCCGCCATCTCGGGCTGAAGGTTCTGGCGCAGCGAGGGCCGGCCGGTGCGCCGCCCCGCTGAACTACTTCTTGGAGGCTTGGAAGTACGGGTTGGTCCCGCTCTGGTGGTCGGTGACGTCGACAACATGCGCAACGTCGGGCACGGCTTCTTTGATCGCCACCTCGATGCCCTGGCTGAGCGTCACCGTCGCCATCCCGCAGCCCTGGCACCCTCCGCTGAGCCTTAAGTAGGCGGTATCGTTCTCCACCGCAACCAGATCGGCGCGCCCGCCGTGCGCTGCAATTGATGGGTTTATCTGTTGTTCGAGAATCTGCGAGACCCGCTGGGCAACGTCCCCGCTCAGATCGGCGGGTGGTTTCGCGCCCACGGCGGGGCTTGGGCTGGGACCCGCATCGCCCAGGGGCGGGATATTCATGATCGGGAGCTTGGGCATCGCCGGCGCAGGCTTGTTGGGGTTGTCGAGCCACAGACCGCCGGTGAAGGCGTCGCCCGAAAAGTCAATCGTGGCGCCGGTGACCTTGTCGAGGCTCGACCCGGCCACGACGATTGAGAGGTCGTCCCCGGGAATCACCACATCCCGCGGCCCGGCCTCCTCGACCGGAAGCAGGTAGATGTCGTAGGTGTACTGAGCGTCTGCCTCGCCGGTTACCTCGAGCCAAACCGCGAGGCGCTGGGCCTCCGCTTCCGATGCCCGGATCGACAGGACCTTGTCGCGCGCCTGAGGAGTGATGCGTACTGGCGCTTGGCCGGCGGCCGGCCTGTCTGCGGGCTTCCTCTGCCAAAAAGTCAATGGTTTCTTCAAGTCTGCTCGCTCCCGGCGACGATGGGCAATTTCAGTTGTCGCTGAGTCCATGATAGGCGCATGGCGCGTGTCCTATTGCTTCTGCCCACCGAGACCTATCGAGCGAAGGACTTCCTCGAGGCGGCTGGAGTGCTCCAGGCCGAAGTGGTGGTGGCAACCGACCGGAGGCTTGCAATCTCGAAGGTGTTGGGTGATCGGGCCGTGAGCCTGAACCTGAACGAGCCAGAGGCTTCGGCCCGGAAGATCGTCGACCTGGCGCGCCGAGACCACCTCGACGCGATCGTGCCCGTGGACGATCAAGGGGTTGTTGTGGCCGCGCTGGCGGCAAAGCGCCTGGGTCTTCGCCACAACCCCATTGAAGCTGCTTTGGCTGCCCGCGACAAGGCGGCCATGCGCGAGGCACTCGAGGTGGCGCAAATCCCGCAACCCGGCTACCGTGCTGTAGCCGAGGATTCGGACATTGCGGCTCTCGCAGATTCGGTCGGATGGCCGTGCGTGATCAAGCCTCTCTCGCTTGCTGCAAGCCGCGGGGTCATTCGGGCCGACGATCGGGCCGCGGCGGTTGCCGCAGGAGGACGCGCCCGCGCCATCTCCCGCGCTGCGGGCGGCGATGAACGGCTGCTGATCGAGCGCTACCTGCCCGGCGCCGAAGTTGCGGTCGAGGGCCTTCTCGCGGGTGGGGCCCTCGAGGTCCTGGCCGTCTTCGACAAGCCCGACCCGCTCAAAGGTCCCTACTTCGAGGAAACCCTCTACGTGACGCCCTCGCGCCAGCCAGAGGCCGCGCTGGCGGCGATTACCCGAACGACGGCGGCGGCGGC
>JACDDL010000284.1 GCA_013817045.1 Actinomycetota bacterium
GGCAGATAGAAGTAAGGGCCACTGCCCTTATCGATGAGCCGTTTTGCGTTGTGGAACAGGAACAGCCCGAAGTCGCAGAGGGCCCCCGCCAAAGGCTCCCCGTCGATCTTGATGTGCTTCTCCGGAAGGTGCCAGCCGCGCGGCCGCACGAGCATAGTGGCGACTTCCTCGTCGAGCCGGTAGCCCTTTCCATCGGGGCCCGTGAAGTCGATAGAGCCGTCGATGGCGTCGATCAGGTTGAGGTGCCCCCCGGTCATGTTGTGCCAGGTTGGGGAATTCGAGTCCTCGAAGTCGGCCATGAACCCCTTCGCGCCGGAGTTGAGCGCGTTGATGACCATCTTGCGATCGGTCGGGCCGGTGATCTCGACCCGCCGGTCCTGAAGGTCGCCGGGGGCCGGCGACACCTTCCAATCGTCGTTGCGCACGGCCTCGGTGGCGGGGAGAAAGTCGAGGGTGGCCCCCGAGTCCAGCTCGGCCTGGCGTTCGGCGCGCCGGGACAACAATTTCTTACGACGCGGGTTGAACTCACGCTGCAGACCGGCGACAAAAGCCACCGCGTCGTCGGTCAGGATCGCGTCGAACCCTTCCTCCGCGGGGCCCTCCACCTCGACGCCCTCGATCAGCTCCGTGGTCATGGCCTCTCTTCTCCCGTGGGGCTTCCTCTTCGGCGGCCGACTCCGCCGGCGCCACCTTCCGGCGTCGGCCCGTCGTCACCCTCCCGGTCACCGGGGCCTGCGCCGGCCCTGTGGGCTCCGTCCCCCGCCGAGGCGCGCCGGATACTCGAATCGGGTCGGCTGGCCCCCCGGATGGACATGTCGAGCAGCTCGACCGGGTGGTAGACGGGGATCTCTTCGCCCTGCTCCTCGAGATGCCTCGTGATCTGAAGGGTGCAGCCCGGGTTGCCGGCCGCAACCGCCTGCGCCTTCGTGGCGAGCAGATTGGCCGCCTTGCGGCGTCCGAGCTCGGCGCCGGCCTCGGGTTGGAGGAGGTTGTAGATCCCCGCAGATCCGCAGCACACCTCCCATTCCGCCGGCTCCGTCAGTCCGAGCTCGGGGATGCGCCGCAGCAGGTCGCGCGGCTGACTCCGCACACCCTGCGCGTGCGCCAGGTGGCAGGCGTCGTGGTAGGCGATGGTCAGGGGGACCGGGTGGCGCTCCGCCACCGGTCCGAAATCCTCGAGCAGCTCCGTGACATCACGCACTTTGTCCGAGAACGCCTGGGCCGCGGTGGACCATTCCGGGTCGTCTCGCATGAGATGGCCGTAGTCCTTCATAGAAGACCCGCACCCGGCCGCGTTCACGGCAACGTAGTCACAATCCTCGAAAGCTCGGATCATCTTCTTGGCGAGGGCAAACGATTTCGCCTCGTAGCCCGAGTGCAGCATCAGCGCCCCACAACACCGGACGCTCGCCGGGGCAACGACCTCGAATCCGTCGGCGACCAGGACGCGCACGGTGGCCTCGTTCACGTGATGAAAGAAGACGCGCTGCACGCATCCCTGGAGCAATCCAACGCGTGCACGCTTGACCCCGGCGGCCGGGATGAGCTCGGGGAGCCGCCGTGTCATGGCGCCCGCCGACACAGGGGGAGTCAACCGTTCCATGGCGCCCAGTCGAGGGAACCGATCCAACAGGCCGCTTGCACCTAGTGCGGCCGGCACTCCGCTTCGGCGATAGGCGGCCAGCAACGGCGCCACCGCCCGCAGCCGCGCGGGATGAGTGAAGGCGGCGAACAGCACACTGCGCCACAAGCGCTCGCTGAGGCTGCGGTGGTGGTTGCGCTCGACCTGTGGACGGGTCGCCTCGATCAGCTTGTCGTATTGCACCCCCGACGGGCACGCGGTCACGCAGGCCATACAGCCGAGGCAGCGGTCGAAGTGAGTGACCATCTCGGCCGACATGTCACTGCCGGGGTCGAGTCCCCGGTCCATGAGCACGATCCGGCCCCGTGGCGAGTCCATCTCCTCGCCCCAGAGCACATAGGTGGGGCAGGTGGGAAGGCAGAACCCACAATGGACGCAGTCGTCGATCAGGTCCTGATCGGGCGGGTGATGGGCGTCGAAAGCGGTTGTTTCAAACACTAGATACCTCCCACGAAAATGCCGGGATTGCACACACCCGCCGGGTCGAAGCGCGCTTTGACGCTGCGCATCAGCCTGAGCGCGCCGTCGTCCGCCTTCTCCCACCCCCACGGGTCCATGGCCGGCCTGGCCGCCTGCGGAGCATCGAGGACAACGCATGGAAGGGGGCCCAGATGACTTCTCATCTCCCGGACGCCCGCCACCGCCTCGGCGACGCCGGCATGCTCGAGTTTCACCCAATACAGACCCAGGCCTGCCCTGCCCACGACCGACCCTCCGAGAGGCTCGGCGGCCCTGATCACGCGCGCCGCCTCCCCCTGGAGGCCCGAGACCCTCACCACGAGCCCCCCGTCGGATCGTTGTCCGGCGCGTTGACGTTCCCAGAGCTTGGCATCATCCTCGATCATCACGGGGTCCAGACCGGCGTCCTCGATCACCCGCCGGGCGGCCTCCGCCTGCTGCGCCGGCTCGGCGCCGCCGAAGCGGGCAAGCACCCGCCCCCGCCCGGCGGACCACGCCAGGTCCAGGCTGTTGGTCTCTATGTGCGCATGGGCCAGGGCCGAGGCAGTCCGTTCCAGCGCGTCGGGGTCGTCGGTCTCGGCGGTGGCGGTGGCGGTGCCGGGGGGCAGCGGGTGAAGCCTCACGGTCAACTCGAGGATGAGCCCTAGCGTGCCGAAGGAACCGGCGAAGAGCTTCCCGAGATCGTAGCCGGCGACGTTCTTGATCACCTGCCCTCCGGAGCGTGCCACGGTCCCGTCGGAAAGCGCAACGGTGATCCCGAGAATCAGGTCACGCGGCGCATTGAAGCGGTGGCGGAGGGGGCCCGAGTCTCCGGTCGCAACGATCCCGCCGAGAGTTGCCGCGGAGTCCTGCAGGGGAGGGTCGAGCGCCACCATCTGATCTTTGTCGGCGAGTATCTTCTGCGCATCGGCGAGCTTGACTCCCGGTTGCATCACCGCGGTGAAATCACCCGCGTTGTGCTCGAGCACGCGGTTGAGCCGGTCCATGGCCAGCTCGAGGTCGGGGCCCGGCGTCGTCCGCCCCCAGCGGAGCTTGGTGCCGGAGCCGACCGGTCGCAAGGACACACCTTTGTCGGCGCAGTCGCGCATCAACTCGGCGGCTTCTGTGTGTGATGCCGGCTCTACCCTGTGCAGGCTGTTTCCTCCCCCAGGCATCGTCCCTGCGCCCTAGAAGCGCTCGGCGAGCCCAGCCTTCTCGATCGGATGCCTCCGGTAGGGCCCCGGAACCTCCCCGCAGAGCCGCGGGGTAGGCATCACCTTCTCCGGGT
>JACDDL010000285.1 GCA_013817045.1 Actinomycetota bacterium
ACCATTGCGATATTCCTAATCGGCTTCGGATGGGGCAAGCCGGTCGAATTCCGGACCCAGGCCCTGTCGTCGGAGCGGTTCGGGGCCGCCATCGTGGCGCTTGCCGGGCCGATGATGAACCTCTTGCTGGCGGTGCTCGGTGCCCTGGCGCTCTTGATCCTGTCGCCGGACACGCAGTCGGGCACCCTGTTCCTCTTCTTGAGGATCTTCATCAGGATCAACGTCGTTCTGGCCGTCTTCAACCTCATCCCGCTGCCGCCCCTCGACGGCTCGAGGCTTCTGACCATTTTCTTGCCCCCGAACAGGCAGAACATCATCTTCTTCCTGGATCGTTACGGCTTTGTCATCCTGTTGGCGATTCTGTTCTTCGGAGGGTTCACGATCCTCAGTCCGATCATCAATACCGTTGAAGGCTGGGTTCTAGCGATCGCGGGTTTCTAGCCGTGGCGGTGTTGCTCGGCGTAGACGTGGGAACCACCGGAGCCCGCGTCGTCGGAGTCGAAACCGGGGGCGCGGTGGTAGCGGACGCGTCGGAGGGATACGGGCTGGCGGCGCCGCGACCGGGATGGGCGGAGCAGGATCCCGAGGACTGGTGGACGGCCACTCAGAGGGCGCTGGAAAAAGTGATCGGGGAGCTCGATGACGAGGTCGCCGGAATCGGACTGACCGGCCAGATGCACGGTTCGGTATTCCTGGACGAACGTGATGACGTGATTCGTCCCGCTCTGTTGTGGAACGACCAGCGCACCGAAGCGCAGTGTGTCGCAATTACCGAGAGGGTCGGCGCCGATCGCCTGATAGCCGTCACCGGGAACCCGGCGCTGACGGGATTTCAGGCCCCGAAGATACTGTGGCTGCGCGACGAGGAACCCGACCACTACGCCAGGGTGCGGCGAGTGCTGCTGCCCAAGGACTTCGTGCGCTACCGGCTCACCGGAGAGCTAGCGACCGATGCCTCCGACGCGTCCGGGACGCTGTTGCTCGACATGGGCGAGCGAAACTGGTCTCCGGAGATCCTCGAGGCCCTCGATATCCCGGCGGCGTGGCTGCCGCAGGTGTTCGAAGGCCCCGAGACTACGGGCCGTGCGGCAACCGGACCGGCGCGCTCCCTCGGGCTTCCTGCCGGGGTGCCCGTGGCGGCGGGTGGCGGAGACAACGCCGTAGCCGCAGTCGGCACCGGCATCGTCAAGGCGGGACTCCTGAGCTCTTCGATAGGAACGAGCGGCGTGTTGTTTGCCCACACAGCGGAGTTCACGCCCGACCCCACCGGGCGCATCCACGCCTTCTGTCATGCCGTACCGGGCGAGTACCACGTGATGGCCGTAACACTGTCCGCAGGAGGTTCTTTGGGGTGGTGGCGCAACCTGCTCGGAGGAGATGTGACCTACGACGAGCTGGTGGGCGCCGCAGCCAATGTGCCCCCCGGTTCGGAGGGGCTCGTCTTTCTCCCCTACCTGTCGGGTGAACGAACTCCGCATCTGGACCCGTCGGCCCGCGGCGCATGGTTCGGGCTCACATCACGCCACACCAGAGCCCACCTGACGCGCGCGCTGATGGAGGGAGTGGTCTTCAGTCTCAAGCAGGGCCTCGAGATCATGCAGAGCCTGGGAGTTTCCTGCGACGAGGTACGGGCCACCGGCGGCGGAGCACGGAACCCTTTGTGGCGGAGTCTCCAGGCCGACATCTACGGCTTGCCTATCCACCGCACGAACGCCGAAGAGGGCCCTGCGTACGGTGCGGCGCTGCTTGCGGGAGTCGCCGCGGGCGCCTACCGGGACGTCGCCGATGCCTGTTCCCGTATCACGCTGCACGATGACGTGGTTTTGCCGGATCGCGCCCGTTCCGGCGTCTACGGCGAGCTGTACGACGTCTACGCGCGGCTGTATCCGCAGACCCACGATCAAATGGAGCGTCTTACGACGCTGGCATCACCCTAGGCCGCCGAATCGGCGCGCAAGCTGCCGTCCTATGCTGTTGCCTCTACCGGCCGGTTGCCTCCGGAGATCAGGCGCATGGCGAAAACCGCCATCGTTACCAGAATCGAAACCCCCATGATCGGCGCAAAGATGTGTTTCAACAAGTCGGATTGCGTCATCAAACCCGCCACGAAACCGATCAATCCGGCGTTCACACCGTAGAAAGCCACGTTGCCCACCCATGGCCGTTCCGCCTCCGCCCCACCCGACCACGTATCGATCAATCCGAAAAGGGCGTTTGTCATCACTCCGATGAAGACCGAGTGATCGAGAGCAAAGAGCAGCCACGAGGGCACAGCCTCGAAGTCGTCTGCATAGTTGACGATCAAGTAAGCGAGCAGCAGGACGTTGGCGATCAGGAACAGGGCGCTGATCGCAAACAACCGACTGCTTCCAGGGGAGGACCATTCCGCCTTCGCAAGTTGCTTTCGCATACGCACCAGGAAGATGCCCACACCGATCACCTCGCACGGGACGTTGAGCGTAAGGAGAGGGAAGACGTCCAGAAGGATGCCGAGCATGAGGGTGATTCCCCCGAGGAACAGCAGCGCCACCTGCACCACACCCGCTTTGTCGGCCGACATCGGCTCCGGAGACGGCACCAGCCGCCACTCGGTGATGGCCATGCCGGCCAACAAGAGATAGCCGATGACCATGGTGGCCGGATGACCGGCGAACAGGCGCGTGGAGATGTCCACTCCCGCAGTCTGGAGTCCCAGCAGCACCCCGAGGATGGCCCCGATAACGAGGCTGGTGAGCGCCGCCAGCATCGCAAGATGCGGGATCGTCATCTCGAGGCTCTTGCGGGCGCTCATCGCCCATCCGTGGAACGCTCCGATGGCGAGCAGCGTGAGCGTTCCAAGGATCACCCTCAGGGTGGTGCTGCCGACGAAGAAGGCGGCCGCATACAGGGTGATCAGAACCGCGGCCAGCATCGCCGTGGTCTTCGTCCGGCGCAGCTCACCGTCGGACAGGACGCGGTTCTCAGAGAACAACCACAGCGATGCGCCGAACACCGACAGCGTTATCCACCCGAGCGTCCCCGCGTGCACGTGGGTGAGCAGCTGGTTGTGACTGAACTCGACGAGGTCGAGCCCGTTCAAGATACCTATCAGCACCGTGACCGTGAACAGGGCCATCGCGTTCAGGAACAACGCTCTGGTGTGTCCGGCCAACTGCCACGATCGGGTCTGTGTCTCCACCACCGGTCTCCTCTCGCCGTCCAAACCCGGCGAGCCGACTCTCCCAGAGACCGCCGGGGAGTGCAAGCACTGCGGCGCCCCCGGCTATGGTCTTGGCCAATAGTTCTCGGGAAAGTGGAGGTGGGTCACATGGCCGATCACGTGCAGAGTGTCGTCAAGATAATCGAGCTCGTCGGAAGCTCG
>JACDDL010000286.1 GCA_013817045.1 Actinomycetota bacterium
GCTGCTCATCTTCTCCAGTCGCCACCTCGAGCGCGTCCTCAGGATCTACATTCGTCATTACAACCGACAGCGACCTCACCGTGCGCTGCAACTTCAAGCACCGGAAGGAGGGTTCGACAGAACGCCGTTTCCCGACCACGCAAGGGTGTGTCGGCGAGATCGACTTGGCGGGCTGCTGCACGAATACTATGAGGCTGCGGCATGACGGAACTGAGTTTGTGCACCCTTCACCAAACGTTCCTGCTTGATGCTGTTCTGGACGCCGGCCTTGCGCAGGTTGTCCAGGATCGCCGACTCGTAACGGCCGCCGTCGACCTGGGGCTCGGTGACGACCTCGGAGACCGGCCGCCGCTCGTCCCCGGTGTCGATCGTTCGATGCGGCGACAGACTCTCGACCGTGAACGGCCCCGCCACCCGAAGACGCTTGGGGTCCTCGTGGGGCTGGTCGTAGAGGACCTCCCTGTCGGCGCGCCGAGCAATGGCGGAGTCGATCTCGGCGCGCGACATGCCCTCTTTGATGTCGGGGTTGTTGGCGATCGACTTCAACGTCACGTGCGGAACGGTCTTGTAGACGAAGCCCTTACGAATGTCCTGGTCGACCGGCGCGTCGGACGGGATCGCTTGGTCGAGCTCCGCCTGCTTCCTGACGCCCTCCGCCGAATCGGCGAGAAGATAATATGGATAACGAGCAGTCATGAGCCGAGTCCGAGCGAGCGCAAGTGCCACCAGATTTGTCAGACGAGTCAGGTGCCACCCATCCATAGCCTCCTTACTAGCTGTGCTTCAAAACTAGACCCGGCTATGAATTCCGTCAACGGGTTGGTCATCTACCATCTGGTAAAGCGGGTAAGGAGGTGCTGTGACAAGGTCGCCCTGCGATCATCGAGCTCATTCCCAGGCCCGTTCCCGATGCCGAAGTCGTGGCACGTATGCTCTTGACGCTCAGGGATGGCACACGTCTGCGGATTGGGGAGTTGCTGATCGACGAGGACGAACTCCACCAGATAGACATCGCTCGGCGTCTCCGTGCATCACAAGGTCGCGACTCCGAACATCTCGCGTCCCTTACCTGGTGCGACTTCGTGGCGACGAGAAGGGAAGGTCGCAAGACCCTCTACCGCGTCGCCGACAAGCGGATGCGGTCCCTCATCTCGGCTGCGCATGACTTCCTCGGGAGTAATGAAGCTGCGATAGCCGGCTATCGGAGAGTAGGTCGCTGATGCCAAGGGAGATCGACCTTCCCGGGCTGCAGAAGCTGCTCGAACCCGGCGACGTGCAATTGATCGAGGTGCTCCCGGAGAACGAGTACGAAGAGGAGCATTTGCCAGGCTCCATCAACATTCCGCTCAAGTCGATGAACCCCTCCAGCGTCTCATCGCTGGATCGTTCCCTCGGCACCGTCGTCTACTGCTGGGACGACATATGAGACATGAGCCCGCGAGCTGCGTGGCAGCTCGAAACCATGGGGTTCACGGAGGTCTACGACTTCGTTGACGGGAAGATCGCGTGGATGGTCAACGGCTTACCGGTCGAGGGCAAGGGTCCTCATTTCTCGATGGCCGGTGAGGTGGCGAGCAAGAAGGGAGTACATGACTGCGTTGTCGGCAGCACTGTGCAGGAATCCGCAAGAGAGATGGAAGCGCGCGGTGACTCCTTCTGTCTGGTGCTCAATGACGAGGGCATCGTGCTAGGGCGTCTGCGCGAGAAGCATTTGGACCGGGGATCGAGTGCTCTGGTCGAGACGGTCATGGAGACCGGTCCGACGACAGTGCGTCCGATCGAGCGGGCCAAGCCGCTCCTTGAGAGGATGGACAAGCACAACGTGTCGGCAATGGTCGTCACGACGAAGAAAGGAAAGCTGGTGGGGGTGGCGCGGCGCAAGGACCTGCGGCGACTAGTAGAGGAAAGCGGATGATGATCGACGCGCAGGGTTCGCTACTAGGTTATTGGTGGCCGGCGTGTGTAGGCGACCATTGCCCGCTGGAGTCGTTGGCGTACGGGTCGCGCTCTCGTCCGCCCGTCTCGTCGGTCAGTGGGGAGGTTCGTCGCTCCCGTTCAGACGAGCTCCCACGACTGCGATCATGACGATCACTGCGGCTCCTGCCGCCAGCAGGATCCATCGCCCCTGGGCGGTTGCAGTTCTCTGAATGCCGGAGGAGAAGAGCTCGACGCGACCCACTAGGGGGTCGTCGGCCAGCGTTGTGATGTCGCCGAAACGAACGCGCGCCCAGTAATAGGTGAGGTAGGCGCCGGTGATCGAGATGAAGCCTCCGGTGATGCGACCGGTGTGCGGCATCATGCTCTTGAGGCGACGAGCGAGCCCCGATCGCACCATCGACGCACCGAGCGACAGAGCCATTAAGACGATCGCCATACCGGCGCCGTACCCAGCGAAGACGGTGACTGAACCCGCTATCCCCGAGGTTGCGGCAGCCGCGCCGACCACCGCCAGGAACACCGGAAGGGTGCAGCCCAACGAGGCGATTCCGTAGCCGATGCCGAACAGAAGCATCGTCTTGGGGCTGCGGTTTCGTTCGACCCTGATGGGGTTGCGCAGAGACAGCGAGGGCTTCTTGCCGATCACCATCGCCACCCCGGTGGCGGTGAGTGCGACGCCGATCCCGATGCCCAGCCACGGGACCGCGCGCGTCAAAGTACCGGCCCCCAGCGCGAGCGGCAGGCCCATGACGGCGAAGACCGCGAGGAATCCTGCAGCGACCACCGCCCCGACGATAAGGCCCTGCATCGTGCGGTTCGAGGCGCTCGGAAGATGCTCTTCCTCGGCGCCGACGTAAAAGGAGAGAAAGGCCGGCAACAACGCGAACCCGCAGGGGTTGACGGTGGACAGGCCTCCGGCGATGAGTGCTACCGCTAATGAGCTCATGCGGACGCCCTCAAAAGGATTTGGACGAGGTCGCACGTCGCCATCAACCTCAATCCCTCATTCAGTTGCGCGTACCCGAGCGGTTTCTCGGCGGACAGCTGGAAGCCAGAGCAGGCCTGCCAATCACGACACAAAGCGGGATCCGGCGCTTCGATGATCTGGGGCTGGCTCCACGCGGGAACGATGAGTGTCGTTCTCAATGGCCCCATAAAGCCTTCCACACTCGTGCCGGTCGGGCGCCCGACCGGCGCAGACCGATATGCGCTCTTCAAGTGTGGTTCCGCTCACTCGATAGAGGCTCCGTCTCGCCGAACCCGCCCAGCCAGGTCGCGTAGAGGGTCCCGTAAGAGGCGAGTTCCGTGACTACCAGAACCAGGACGAAACGCTTGAGCTTCGGTCGCCGGTCGACAGGACAGGCGCGCGCCCTGCGACGCGCGAGCCAGACCGCGCCGACTGCAA
>JACDDL010000088.1 GCA_013817045.1 Actinomycetota bacterium
TGCTGCGCGGCGTCGACATGCACAAGGACCAGTCATACGTGCTGTGGATGTTGGATCAGGCAGATCTCAGACAGTGCCTCTTTCCCGTTGGGGAGTTGAACAAGCCGCAGACGAGGGCGATCGCAGCCGAGCTGGGATTGCGTACGGCGGCCAAGCCCGACTCCCAGGAGATCTGCTTTGTCCGAGGCGGCGATGTCGGCGCCTATATAGCCGAGCACATTCCGGAAGGGACCCAGCCGGGCCCAATTCGAGACCGTGATGGAAAGGTCGTTGGCGAGCATCGGGGGGTAGCTCGTTACACGGTGGGCCAGCGAAGGGGTCTCGGCATCTCATTGGGTGAACCCGTCTTCGTGACGTCCATCGACCGGGCCGAGAATGCAATCAACGTCGGCCGGCGGGCGGATCTGTCCGTCGCGGAGCTGGTTATCGAAGAGACGAGTTTCGTCCAGCCCGACCTTCTCCCCGACATGGAGGTCCACTTGCAGCACAGGGCACATGGAGAGACGAACCTGGGGCGCCTCCACCGCGTAGACCGCGACCACTGCTCTGTTGCTTTCGGGCGTCCGGTTGATTCAGTCGCGCCCGGCCAGTCGGCAGTGTTCTACGATCCTTCGCAGCCGGAAGAGTTGATCGGAGGTGGAATCATCGCCTCCACCAAGCCGGCCTCCGCTCCTTCCCCGACAGTCGCCGCTACCGCGCGTGGTTGAGAGCGATCTCGATAGCGCAAATCGAGCGCAACTCCGAACGGAGTTCACGCGCGCTGCGCCTGGCTTCTCGGAGCGCACCAAGGGCCGCTTCGACGACATGAACGTCGTGTCCTTCTCGCGATGGCAGCCTTCTGAGACCGTGATCGAAGTGGGAGCCGGAACGGGCAACTTCTTGTCACTGTTCAAAGGGGGGAGCCTGTTGCTTGGAATCGACGCAGTACCCGGAATGCTGGCGCAGGCCCGGACTCACTATCCAGACCTCTTGGCTGCCGGCGGAGATGGACGTTGTCTGCCGCTTCCATCGGACTCGTTCGATCTCGTAGTCTGCGCGCAGATGCTCCACCATGTGCACAAACCCCTCGAGATACTCCAGGAAATGAAGCGGGTGGTGCGTCCGTCGGGCCGCCTCCTGGTTATAGACCAGGTAGCACCGGACAAATTCGAAGAGGCCATCGCCATGAACGAGCTCGACCTCCTGCGTGATCCTTCGCATGCATCGAGCCGGCCGGCCTCGGCCTTTTGCGTCCTGTTCAATCTCGCCGGTCTGTCCATCGCCGATGAACGACGCTGGGAGGGCAGCCAACGGTTGTCACAATGGATGTGGAGGGGTGAATTCCCTGAAGAGCGAATTCGGCGGGTGCGTGAGTTCATCGCAGAGAGGGGCGGAGCCACCGGGATGGACTGGCGGGCACTCGGCGATGACTACATATACACGAGGCGGCGGATCATGCTGCTTGCGACCAAGGACTGAATAATGGGGACGGGTACGAAACAAGAGGCTGCGGGTCGAGTACGCGAGCTGCGCGAGGCAATCGATCATCACTCGTATCGCTATCACGTGCTCGACGATCCTGAGGTAGCCGACGTCGAGTACGACTCTCTGGTGAGCGAGCTGATGGCCCTCGAGGAGGCGCACCCCGAGCTGGTGACTCCCGACTCACCCACCCAGAGAGTCGGCGCTCCGCCCTCGGATCTGTTTGCGCCCGTCGAGCACCGTACGCCCATGACGTCACTCGATAACTGTTTCTCTCTGGACGAACTGATGGCGTGGGGGAAGCGGCTCGAGCGCATCATCGATAAACCCGAGGCGTTCGTCACCGAGCTGAAGATGGACGGTATCGCCGTCAACCTCATCTACGAGGACGGTTTGTTCGTCAAGGGGGCGACGCGGGGGGATGGGCGGCGCGGAGAGGACATCACCGCCAACCTCAGGACCGTCTCCGCCGTGCCGCTGCGCCTGCGCGGGCAACCGCCCGGAGTGCTGGAGGCGCGCGGCGAGGTCTATATGCAGACCGCCGACTTCGAGCAGTTGAACGAGCGTCTGAGAGACCAGGGACTCAGGACCTTTGCGAACCCGCGCAATGCCGCAGCGGGGTCGTTGCGACAGAAGGATCCCAGCGTGACTGCGTCACGCAATCTCTCGCTCATGTGCCACGGGGTGGGGTGGTTGCAAGGGAAGCGGTTGTCCTCGCACTGGGAGGCGATGCAGACGTTCCGCGACCTCGGGCTGCGCACGAATCCATTGAATCGCCGTCTGACGACCCTCGAGGAGGTCTACGAGTTCTGCACCCATTGGGGCAGGCACCGTCACGACGTTCCGTATGAGATCGACGGCGTCGTTGTGAAAGTGGATCCTGTCGCACAACAGGAGGAGTTGGGTTACACAGCCAAAGCCCCGCGGTGGGCGATTGCTTACAAATACCCACCCGAGGAACGTACAACGGTGCTCAGGGACATAGAGGTCAATGTCGGGCGTACGGGCGCTGCCACTCCGTTTGCCCATCTCGAACCGGTCTTTGTCGGCGGCGTCACGGTCTCGACGGCCACGCTGCACAACGAAGACGAAGTCAAGAGACGGGATATCCGAATCGGTGACACGGTCATCGTGCGGCGCGCCGGGGACGTCATCCCCGATGTCGTCGGTCCGGTCGAAGCCAAGCGTACCGGTGATGAACGGCCCTTCGTCATGCCTAGAAAATGCCCGTCCTGTGGGTCTGCCATAGTGCGGGAGCCCGGCGAGGTGGTGTCCCGTTGCGCCGGGATCGACTGCCCGGCCCAACGTCTCGAGCGTCTCTTCCACTTTGCGTCGCGCGGAGCGATGGATATCGAGGGACTGGGATACAAGACCATCCAGGCCCTTGTCGCCAGAGGCCGGCTCTCGGATATCGCCGACATCTACTACCTCTCTCGTGAGCAATTGGCCGACCTTGATGGCTTCGGCGATAAATCGGTCCACAATCTGATGACTGCGATTCAAGCGTCCAAGGGGCGTTCGCTGGGGAACCTGCTGGTTGGATTGGGAATCCGCCATATCGGAGCCACATCAGCCCACGACCTCGCCACAGAAGCCGGCTCCCTCGATCGCCTTCGAACGATGACCAGCGCTGAGTTAGAGGGGATCGATGGAATCGGGCCCACCCTTGCTGCCTCGATTGAGACTTTTTTCCGTCAGAGACGCAACCTTGCCGTGATCGACAGGCTCAAGGCGGCGGGAGTCGACCCCAAGGGCCCGGAGAAGAGGGTCGGAGGACCGCTGGAGGGCCAGAGCTTCGTCCTGACCGGTTCACTCGAAGGGTTTTCGCGCGACGAAGCCACCCGGGCGATCGAGTCTCTCGGCGGCAAGGTCACTTCGGGCGTGTCCAAGAAGACCGACTTCGTCGTTGCGGGTGACAACCCCGGGTCCAAATACGACAAGGCCGTTGCCCTGGGGGTGGAGCTTCTCGACGAAGCCGCATTCCGTCAACTCCTCGATGCGGCCGGCTCTTAGAGCCGCCGTGGCCGGCCGGATTCGAGGACTGTCCGGGCGATGGGTTGGATGGTGGCCGACGGGTGCCGGGCTACTGTGTCTGTAGCATCACGATGATGCAAAGCAGGGGAGCGGTGCTCAAGTCGTTCGGCGCGCCACTGGAGATCGAGTCCTTCGATGTGCCCGATCCCGAACCCGGTGCGTTGCTCGTCCAGGTGGCCTACGGGGGCATCTGCGGCACCGATGTCCACCTCCAGGCGGGACACCTGCCTATGCCGACCCCCGTCATTCTCGGCCACGAAGCAGTGGGCACCGTGGCCGCGCTGGGTCGCGAAGTGACCGAAGATGCGCTCGGAGCGCCGCTGGCGGAGGGAGACCGTGTCACCTGGGCGTCGAGCATCGCGTGCGGTCGGTGCTTCTACTGCCGCCAGGAGCGCCAGCCGACGCTGTGTGAGAACCGGCGTGTGTACGGCATCTCGCGAAGCTCGGATAGATGGCCTCACCTTTTCGGGTCGTGGGGCGACCTCCAGTACCTCGAGGCCGGTTCGACCGTGGTGCGCCTCCCCGGCGACGTCTCCATGGAGGCCGCGATCGCACTCGGATGCGCCGGTCCGACCGTGGTGCATGGGCTGCTGGGAATCGCCAAGCCCGGGGTGGGGGATACCGTCGTGGTGCAAGGATGTGGGCCGGTCGGTCTCGCCGCCGGGATGTTCGCCCGGCTCAGCGGGGCCGGGCGCATCGTGATGGTGGGCGGGCCCCCGGGCCGGCTGGAGCTCGCACGAAGTCTGGGCGTCGCCGACGCCTACGTCGACATCTTCGACATCACCGACCCCAGCACGCGGGTCGGCGTCGTGACCGATCAGACGCCGGGATCCAGGGGAGCCGACATCGTGGTGGAGGCGACCGGTGTCCCCTCGGCCGTGGCGGAGGGCCTCGAGATGTGCAGGCCCAATGGGACCTACCTTGTGCTGGGCCAGTACACCGACCACGGCCCGACCCCATTGAACCCACACCTCATCACGCGCAAGCAGCTGCGGGTGCTCGGCTCGTGGGCCCTTTCCGGGGCCGACGTCGTCGACTTCGTGGTGTCTCTCCCGCAGTTGAGCGAGCGCTTCGACCTTGCCCGCCTGGTGTCGCCCTACCCTCTCGAAGCCGTGAACGATGCCCTGGGCGCCGTGCAGGCAGGGCGCGTGACAAAGGCGGTACTTACGCCGGCGCTGTGAAAGCCCACGAAGCCCCCGTTCCCCTCCTCGCAGAGGGAGGGGCAAGACACTTTGCGGCAGTCTAGGGGCCGGGACACGGATAAAAAAACCGGCGCAGGGGGTTTCCCTGCGCCGGTAGGTTGCGAAGCTTCCATCGCCCGCTCTTCGCCGTTTGGCGCCCAGTGGACCAGGCCGGGTGCGGTTGATGCCGGTGAACCGGGTTGGACTCTGCCCGTGGCCCAAACTTGAAGCTGGCCAGAATCCGAAGCTCTGAGGCTTAGACCACTAGCAGCCGGTCACCTCACGAGGTCCCTCGAAACTATCTGACAGTTTGGACCACCTCCTTTCTCGTGTACGACAATGAAACCACAAGCCGGCCGGGTCGGCGAGCCAGTCCGCACAAAATTTCAAGTTCGCCCCGCGGCCGACTGCGGTATAGAGGGACCGGCCCGAGCGAGGGAAAGGAGACGTCCACGCATGGCCGAGGTGTCGATCGCTTTCAGGCTGCCCGTGGAGCGGGCGAAGATCCGGGAGTTCGCCCTTGCGGTTGGGGAGGGCAATCCCATCTTCTTCGACGCCGAGGCGGCGCGCCGGGCCGGATACTCCGACATCGTCGCCCCGCCCACCTTCTCGGTGACCCAGATGTGGCATCTCTCGAGGGAGGAGCGAGAGGAGCGCCTCGGCGCCGACCTCGACTACGCGCGGGTGCTCCACGCCGAGCAAGAGTTCCTCTACAACCGGCTTCCCGTTGCCGGAGAGACACTCGACGCCACCATGCGCATCTCGAAGGACGTGACGAAGCAGGGCCGGAGAGGGGGAGAGCTGCGTTTTGTGACCTACGAATCGCGCTTCAACGATGCCGGCGGCGAGGAAGTCCTGCGCGCCCTCTACACCCTCGTGCAGACCTCGAAGGACCCGCGGGAATGACCTTGCCGGAGCCTGGATCTGCGTTTCCCGAGCGGACCTTCGGTCCTCTGGGGCGGGTGGACATCGTGCGCTACGCAGGTGCGTCCGGCGACTTCAACCCGATCCACATCGACGCTCCCTACGCCCGGGCCGCCGGCGCGCCGGACGTCTTCGCGATGGGCATGTTACCGGCGGGATATCTCGCGCACGCGGCGTCCGACTGGCTGGGCGGGCCTGGGGGGTTCCGTCGCTACAAGGTGCGATTCGCCGCGCGGGTGTGGCCCGGCGACCTCCTCGCCTGCACCGGCATGGTGACGACGGTCGCCGGTGGTCACATCGTGGTGGCCCTCACGGCGCTCCGGCGGGGGGAAGGGCCTGAGGGTCTCAGCCTGCCGGACGAGGAGATCGCGCTGACTGGGGAGGTCGAGGCCGAGCTCGGGTCGTCTGTCTTCGTCGAGGAGGGGGAGCATGGGGCTTAACCGGGGTCTCGTAGGCAAAGGCTACTCGGTCGCCTTCGACGTGACCGAAGACTCGATCAGGCGCTATGCACAGGCGACCGACGACCTGAACGAGCGTTATGTCGGGCCCGGAAACGTCGTCGCCCCTCCGGTGTGGCCGGTCGTTCCCGCATTCGGGCTGTTCATGGCCGCCGCCAAGGACCCCGAGCTCGGCGCCGACTTCCTGCGGCTGGTCCATGCGGCCGAGGATCACCGCCTGCAGGCGCCCATACGGCCGGGAGATCGGCTGGATGTGGTGGCGACCATCGATTCCGTCGAAGAGACCGAAGCCGGAGAGGCGTTTACCGTCAGCGCGACCGAGACGAACCAGGACGGAGTTCCGGTCGCCGAGGCTGCGGGAACGATGGTGATTCGGGGTGCGGGTCGCCGCAGGAGGCGTCCCCCTCCTGCGCAGGGCGAACCACGTGAGGTGGTCCACGAGGCCGCGTCCCGTGTGGGGGAGGATCAGGCGCGTCGTTACGCCGAAGCATCGGGCGACCACAACCCCATCCATCTCGACGAGGAGGTGGCGCGCTCGGCACGGCTCCCCGGGGTGATTCTCCACGGCATGTGCACGATGGCGCTTGCCGGCAAGGCGGCCGTCGACGGCCTGGCGTCGGGCGACCCCACGCGCGTGAAGCAGATAGGCGTGTGCTTCAACAAGCCGGTGTTCCTCGGCCAGACGCTCACGACGAGATTCTGGGTGGAGACGAGGGACGACTCCGGCACGACTTACGGCTTCGCCACCGTTCAGAGCGCCGGAGCGGTGGTGCTCTCCGACGGCCGGGTGACGATCGAAGCTGCGAGCTGATCCACTCGGCAAAGAGGAAAGGCAACTCCCTTTCAGCGGCATGTAACTTCTGAAGGGGGGCCGGTTCAGAAGCCGCAGGTGAAGGTGACCGTTCTATAGACGACCAGGGCGACTCCCAACGCGATCACGGCTGCTGCCGTGGCGAGCTGCACCGGCGTTCTCGTGGGCGACGCCGGGCGATCGAAGCCGAAGCCCAGCAGAAGGCCCGAGGCGAGCCCTCCGAGGTGGGCGAAGTTGTCGATGCCCGGGACGATGAACCCGAACACCAGGTTGGCGATGATGAAGAAGCGCAGGCCGCCCAGGAACGACCCCATGAGGGCGCTGCTGCGGCGGTTGTAAGCGTAGGCGAACAACACCCCGGCTATTCCGAAGACCGCCCCAGACGCGCCTACCCCGAGCGCCTGGCAGGGGCTGAAGGCGTACGAAGCGACCGCCCCTAAAAAGCCCGAGATGGCGTAGATGGCGACGAATCGAACGGTGCCGAACGCCTGCTCTGCGTGGGGGCCGTAGATGTAGAGGATGTACATGTTCAACCCGATGTGGAGCAGGTTCGCATGCAGCAGCATCGGGGTGAACAGCCGATACCACTGGCCCGCCGCGGTGGCGGGAGGATAGCTGGCCAGCTCGTTCGTGAGGCCAAAGAACTGATCGGCGATGTAGAAGAGAATGGTGATGCCGATGATCGCCCGGACGCCGGGGGCGGTAGCCTGGAGCGCGGTGCGGACCTTCGGCGCGCCCCGGCGCGCCTCGGCGACGCATTCCGGGCAATGCTGTCCCACCGAAGCAGGGATCGCGCACCGTCCGCAGATGGGCCTCTCGCAGCGGGAGCAACGGAGCCTCGTGGGGGTGTCCTTGTGGCCGTAGCAATAGGTCTCGGACGACTCGTCGAGGACCTGGGGAGGTTCAGGTGTGTTCACCTTTCCATGCTCGCACAGGAGGGTCTCTTACCGAGTCCCCTTCGCCCGAGTGATCGCCTGCGAGCCGACGGGGATGCCCCTGTGCGCGCCGAAGCCCGGGCTTCGGGCGAGGGTCCTCTGTCACAATGCGGCGACAATGACGATCTACCGGGTTGCCACCTTCAACATCCGTCACGGCAAGGGCGCCGACGGGGTAATCGACCTCGGCCGGGTCGCTCGGGCCATGACGGCCACCGAGGCCGACCTGATCGCGCTCCAGGAGGTCGATCGGGGGATCGAACGCACGGGGATGGTGGATCAATCACAGATGCTCGCCGAGATCACCGGTCTTCCCATTCACTTTCGCTCCGTGCTCAAGCGGGGCGGGGGCCGGTACGGGCTGGCTCTGGCGGGCGAGGGGCTGTCGGGGCTCACCTACCGAGAGCTTCCAAGAGCCGGCGATGAACAGGCACGCGGGGTCATAGGCGCCTCGTGGCGGGGTTTGTCGGTGCTCGCAACCCATCTTGCCACCCAGGCGGACATCCGCCCCCGACAGACCTCCGCACTGGCAGAGATGGCCCGGCGCGCCGACCGCCCCGTGATAGTGCTCGGCGACCTCAACCAGGACGCCAAGGATCTGTCGGCGCTGCGGGATGCGGGACTCGACCCGGGCCCCGGCTCTCACAGCACCTTTGTGCACCTGTGGCGCCGCCGGCAGATCGATTACGTGCTGGCGGGGAACGGAATCGAGGTGGTCCGGTCCTGGACGATTCCCAGCGATGCCTCCGACCATCTCCCTCTCGTCGCCGAAATCCATCCGGTGGGCCCCTCCCGCCGGTAACCTCATCGCAACGCCAGGGCTACCCTTGTTGCGTGAGTATCGTTCTGTGGCCTGTTGTTGCACTCGTCTGCCGGAGGATTGACCTTGCACCTCGTTTCTGAGCTGGCCGGCGCCACACTGGCGGGTCGATACCGGCTCGCAGGGCGTGTCGCGGGGGGAACGGGCGACATCTACCTCGGCCAGGACTCCCTCCTCGACCGGCCGGTGGCGGTCAGAGTCCTCCCGTCCCGCCCCTCCGATGGCTCCGCGGCCGAGGAGACCTGGCTGGCGCAGGCGGGCGCAGCAGCCCGGTTGTCACACCCCCACGTGGTGACGATCTTCGACTGGGGATGCGAGGACGACGGAACCTGCTTCATGGTGTTGGAGCACGTGCCCGGAGTCGATCTGCGAGATGTGCTCGTCACCCGCGGGCTCCTCGAGCCTCCGTCGGCGGCAGAGATCATGCTGGCGGTGTGCGACGGCTTGAGTGCAGCTCATTCGATGGGTGTCGTCCACGGCGCCATGAGACCCGAGAGCATCCTGATCGCACGTCACGGCACCGTGAAGCTGACCGACTTCGGGCTCGCCTTGCCCGGATCTTCCGGAAGCGGATACGACATCGCCGGCCTCACTGCAAGCTCCCGCTACCTGTCACCGGAGCAGGCGGCGGGACATCCCGCTACACCAGCCTCGGACATCTGGACCGCAGGTGTTGTGCTGGCGGAGGCGTTGAGCGGCAGACCCCCGACATCCGAGAAGGTGATCCTCCCGTCGAAGCACATTCATAGGGTGCCGCGGGCGCTCGACGACATCGTGCGTCGCTCCTGCGCCGTGGATCCGGCCGATCGGTGGCCGCATGTCTCTGACATGGTCTTCGCCCTGCAGCGCTCACTGGCCGCGTCCCGCCGCCCCCCGGAGCCGGTCGAGAGTCTGGTCGACGAAGTAAGCGGAGGTGAGGAGGTGCCCGACATCGAAGCGCCCCGCAGACCAAGCCGTCAGGACCGGGACGCCCAAAGAAGGTCACGGCGTCTGCTCCTGGGTGTGATCGCCGTCATCCTCGCCCTCGTGGCCGGCCGCGCCCTCGCCTCGGTGGTGCTACCGCAGGATGTCCCGGTGCCCAAGCTCGTGGGCCTGACGCGCTCTGCGGCCGTCGAGAAGGCAGAGAGCGCCGGCCTGGGGGCCCGGGTGGATAGCCGTAAGAAGGACCGTAACGCCCCTGAGGGTGTGGTCTTGTCCCAAGATCGCCCGGCCACTTTGCGGGAGGGCTCGACGGTTGGGCTCGTCGTCTCCGCCGGCCCGCCCCGGGTGAAGATGCCGCTGCTCATCGGGCTCAACCTCGACGACGCGCAGGTTCAGATGGACAAGTTTGACATGGAACCCTCGAGATTGTCGGAGCGCTACTCGACCGAGCCGGAAGGCGACATCATCGAGCAGGTGCCCGCCGCAGGGGTCAAGCGGGCCTGGGGAAGCGATGTCGAGCTCATCTTGAGCAAGGGGCCTCCGCCCACGGAGATCCCCTCACTCGACGGCGCGGGCGCAGAGCAGGCCCGGACCGAGCTCAAGCGTGGGGGCTTCGTTCCCCTGCTCCAGGAGGCCTACTCGGATGACGTCGACGAGGGTGATGTGATCGAGATCATTCCCGCCCCCGGCACCGTGGCCGCCTTCGGCAGCGAAGTGCAGATAGTGGTCTCGGCCGGACCTGAGTTCCCCGAGCTGACCGTCCCCGACGTGCGCGGCCTTGAAGTCGATCCGGCCAGAGACAAGCTCGAGCGCGCCGGATTCCGGGTCGGCGTCCTGGAGATCTGTGACGGAGGTTCGGAAGTGGTCGACACCGATCCGGCCGGCGGGGGGACTGCGAACAAAGGCGACCTAATCACCCTGCTCGTCTGCTGAGGGCAACACCCCCCAACCCGCCAGAGTCTCTTCGAAGCGGGGTGTGCAATCGAGGTCGCCTATGGTGTCCAAGGGGACCCAGCGGGCGTCTGCGGCATCGCCCGCCGCCCGCGGGGTGGGATCTCCTGTTATCTCGGCGGTGTAGTCGAGCACGACGTAATGCACCGCCCCGATGACCTCGTGGATGCCGAGGAGATCGCCGACCTCGGCCCTCAGGCCGGTCTCTTCCAGAACCTCGCGTTCCACCGCCTGAACCAGGTATTCGCCCGTCTCGACCTTCCCCCCCGGGATGGACCACAACCCGGCACCGGGGTCGTGAGCCCGTTGCACCATGAGCAGCGATCCGTCCCGCAGCGCGACGGCTCCGACCCCGAGGGTGGGCGATCCGGCGGCGGGCCCGGCGTCTGTCGGCACCGGACAACCATATTTGAGACGCACGACCACATTCGAGACGAGTTCCCTTTCTCACCACCCAAGTGGCCGGAGGCTTAGGGTGCAGCCGATGCGAGCCATCGCCACCCGGGCCGGAGGAGGGGAACGGGCCGAGCCGTGGCTCCTGCTGGGAGTCGCCATTCTCGCAACGTCGTCGTCGGCGATCCTGGTCCGTTACGCACAAGGTGCTCCGGCGCTTGCACTGGCGTTTTGGCGCTGCGCTCTCGGAGCACTCTGCCTGGCCCCGTGGGCGCGGGCCCGGCTCCCGCGCATGACCCTCAGGCAGTACCTGCTCCCCATCCTGGCCGGAGCTTTCCTGGCGGTTCACTTCGCCACCTGGATCAGCTCCGTGGGCCTCACGACGGTTGCCTCGGCGATTCTTCT
>JACDDL010000287.1 GCA_013817045.1 Actinomycetota bacterium
CATGCCAGCATCATCGATATCAGCGGTGACATCACTGCGGCTTCGGAAGACGAGCTCATGGAGGCCTACAACAAAGCGAGTTCGGACCGGATTCGGGCCATCATCCTCAACTTCGATGGGCTCGAGTACATGAACAGTGGCGGGATCGGGCTTCTGGTTACGCTTCTCGTACGCGCCAACCGTCAGCACCAGAAGATCCTCGCTTACGGTCTCAGCGATCACTACAGGCAGATCTTCGAGCTGACGCGGCTGGACGACGCCATCTCGATCCACGATGGAGAGTCCGATGCACTCAGCGCAGCGGGCGCCTGAAAAGGAGGATGGAACCATGAACAAGGCAGCGGACGGCCGGGATGGGATGGAGCCGCAGACGCTCCCCGAAGAATCGCTTCGCGGCAAAGCTGCGCCTGATGAGATCAACCTCGAGGCGGAGGTGATCCCCGAGGAGGACATTCACGAAGAGGTGAAGCCGAAGGAGATCAGCGCCCGTGACGCCGCAAACTGGGCGAAGCAAGTGTCGACCCTGACGATGGCCGATGCGCCCGCCGACGCGATCAATCGAAACGTCACAGGTCGCCGGGTGATGTCGCCGATACAGGGCTTCGGCAAGATGTGGCAGAAGACCTATCGCGTGGCGTTGGACGGCGAGGTGGCCGGCCCGGAGCAGGTGATCACTGAATGGAAAGAGAACTTTCCCAAGTTCTGGCCCGAGAACAACCGCTTCTTCGGGCCGCTGACCGGAATCGCGCCGGGCGAGGTGGCGCTGCTCAACCTGACCATGCCTGGACGCCTGAAGCTCTCGACCGGCGTCCTGGTCCTCTACGCCGACGAAGAATCTTTCACGCTGATGACGCCGCAAGGCCACATGTTCGCAGGCTGGATTACCTTCAGCGCCTACGCCAAGAACGACAAGACGGTGGTCCAGGCCCAGGTCCTCATGCGGGCCAACGACCCCATGTACGAGATGGGGCTGGTCATGGGCGGACACAAGAAGGAGGACGTGTTCTGGGAGCACACTCTCGGGGCGCTCGCAGCACACCTCGGCTGTGAGGGGGAAGTGGAAACCCGGGTCGTCTGCGTCGACAACAAGCGGCAATGGGCAAGAGCGGGAAACATCTGGCACAACTCGGCGATTCGTTCGGGCGCATACGCCCTGGGGGCTCCCGCCCGCGCGATGGCAAAACCCTTCCGCCGTAGCTGACTCGAGGACACACGGGCCCAGATCCAAGGGCCGCGAAGCCCCAAGGGAGACTCCGAAGAGCGACACGAAGCCGTAGGGTCGACTGAGAATGGCTGAGGAACATGATGCAATCGTGGTCGGGGCGGGCCCCAACGGCCTGTGCGCCGCGATCACACTCGCACAGGCGGGCCTGTCGGTAAGGGTTCTCGAGGCCGAGAGCACTCTGGGTGGCGGGGCTCGTTCCGGGGCCCTCACCCTGCCGGGGTTCAATCACGACCTCGGCTCCACCGTTCAGGCCCTCGGGTTGGCGTCCCCCTTCCTCAAAACCCTGCCGCTCGAGCGACTCGGGGTCGTCTGGTGCCAGCCCGACGCGCCGCTCGCTCATCCCCAGGACGACGGCAGCGCAACGCTCCTTGAACGCTCCGTGGATGCGACTGCGGAGGGGCTCGGCCGGGACGCAGGCGCCTACCGCCGTTTGATGGCGCCCCTCGTCCAATCGGCCGACCGGCTGGCCGTCGAGCTGTTGGGGCCGATGGGACCGGCGCGCCCTCCCCGCCACCCCCTGCTGTTGGCCCGGTTCGGTCTGAGCGGATTTCGCTCGGCAACCGGTTTGGCGCGCGCCCGCTTCAAGGGTAGTGATGCTCGGGCGTTGTTCGCCGGGATGGCCTCGCATTCCTTCCTGCCGCTCGAAAACCTGGCCTCGGCGGCCTTCGGCTTGGTTCTCGGGACCTTCGGCCACGCCGTGGGCTGGCCGGTAGTCAAGCAAGGGTCACAGAAGCTGGCGGATGCGCTTGCGGTGCATCTGTGCTCGCTTGGGGGCGACGTGGTCACGGGTCACCGGGTCGCAGGCTTCGGCGACCTCCCGCCGGCGCGTGCCCATCTCTTCGACGTCACGCCACGTCAACTCGTGGCCATAGCCGGCGACCGGTTGCCGCCCCGCTATCGCCGCAAGCTGATGCGCTCCCGGTACGGGCCCGGCATCTTCAAGCTGGACTGGGCCCTCGACGGCCCTGTCCCATGGAAGGCGCAAGGTTGCGAGCGAGCAGGCACGGTGCATCTCGGAGGAACCATGGATGAGATAGCGGCATCCGAGAGCGAGGTCGGAGCCGGAGGTCACCCGGAGCGGCCTTACGTCCTAACCGTGCAGCCGAGCCTGTGGGACCCGACACGCGCGCCGGCGGGCAAGCACACGCTGTGGGCCTACTGTCACGTTCCCAACGGCTCCACTGTCGACATGACCGAGCGCATCGAAGATCAGATCGAACGCTTCGCCCCCGGGTTTCGAGACCGGATCCTGGCGCGGGTCGCCGCCGGTCCCGCCGAGCTGGAACGCCAGAACGCCAATCTTGTGGGCGGTGACATCAACGGCGGGCTCCAGGATCTGCGGCAGTTGTTCACCCGCCCCGTCATCAAGTTCGACCCCTACTCCGCTCCGACCGAGGGCATCTATATCTGCTCATCGTCGACTCCGCCGGGCGGAGGCGTGCACGGGATGTGCGGGCACTTCGCAGCGAAATCGGCGCTCCGGCGCAGCTTCAAGTAGGCCGTTCGGGCCTCAGACCTGTCAAGTCGCCCAGTCGGCGTCGCTGTAGAAGCCAGCGGCGCCGGAAACACCTTCTTTGATGCGATTGATCTCGCCGGCGGTCAGCCGCTGCCGCCACGTGGCCGCTGCACCGCGACTGTTGCGTTTGACCGATCCATGCCGCCAGGCAGCCGGCTCGGTCGGATTGGATGAGCCCGAGTAACGCGCAACGCTTCGTTCGACCTCTGCACTCCAGGTGAGCCCCAGCCTGTCGTATAGATCACGAAAGCCCTCGACGGGCGATTCCGCCAGATCCTCGTGCCTGACGAATATCCACGAGGGATGGGCGTCGCGGTAACGATCTATTACCGACAGCATGACCTGGTACATGAGGACCGCCTGGTCGATGATGTCGACGTCGTGGGTCGAGTACTCGCGCATACGCTCTTCGTAAAGGCGGAGCCAGTCGCGCAGCAACAGATCCTGGGCAAGCCAGCTTCTGAATTTGAACTGCCAGTTGAGCCGCTTGATGCTTCCGGCGAACGCCGCCGGGTGGCGAATCATGACAACCACACGCGCGCCGAAGCGGTGAGCCAGCCACTCGGCCGAGAAGAGC
>JACDDL010000288.1 GCA_013817045.1 Actinomycetota bacterium
CCCGCATCCACGTGGCGCATGACACCGGTGCCGGGGTCGTTGCTCAACACGCGCTCGAGCTTGCGGGCCGCGAGCTCGCTTCCGTCCGCAACCGCGACCACGCCCGCGTGGATGGATCGTCCAATGCCGACTCCACCACCGTGATGAACGCTCACCCATGAAGCTCCGCTCGACGTGTTGAGCAGCGCATTGAGGATCGGCCAGTCGGCGACCGCGTCGCTGCCGTCGGCCATCGCCTCGGTCTCCCTGTAGGGGGAAGCCACCGATCCTGAGTCGAGGTGATCGCGGCCGATCACAATCGGTGCGGAAATCACGCCCCGGGCCACCAGCTCGTTGAAACGGAGGCCCATCCGGTCTCTCTCGCCGTAGCCGAGCCAGCAGATGCGCGCCGGAAGCCCCTGCCATGCGACCTTTTCCTGAGCCATCCGGATCCATCGCACCAGCTGCTCGTTGTCGGGGAACTCCTCTATGACCGCTTCGTCTGTCGCAGCGATATCGGCGGGATCGCCGCTCAGGGCGGCCCATCGGAAGGGGCCCTTGCCGGAGCAGAACAGAGGCCGGATGTAGGCCGGCACGAAGCCCGGATAGTCGAAGGCCCGCTTGACACCGGCGAGCTCGGCTTCGGCCCGCAGCGAGTTGCCGTAGTCGAACACCTCGGCGCCCTTGTCCAAGAACGCGATCATGCCTTCGACGTGGGCCGCCATACTCGCCCGGCTTCTTGCGATGTAGTCGCCCGGGTCGGAGGCGCGAAGTGTGGCGGCCTCGCCGATGTCCAGCCCCGAAGGAACGTAGGCCAGCGGGTCGTGCGCCGAGGTCTGGTCGGTCACCACATCGACGGGGAAATCGCCCGACGCCATCACCGGAACCAGTTCGGCGGCGTTGCCGAGAACTCCGATCGATAGGGGGCGGCGCTCCTCCTTGGCCTGGGCCGCAAGCCGCTGAGCGTGACCGAGGTGTTCGGCCCAGACATCGAGATAGCCGTGCTGCACCCGTCGCTCTATCCGCGTGGGGTCGACCTCGATGCAGATGGCGACGCCACCGTTCATCGTGACCGCCAGAGGTTGCGCCCCGCCCATTCCGCCCAGCCCGGCCGTTAGGGTGATGGTTCCCGCAAGCGATCCGCCGAAGCGTTTGGCTGCAACCGCTGCGAAAGTCTCAAAGGTCCCCTGCAGGATGCCTTGAGTCCCTATGTAGATCCACGAGCCTGCAGTCATCTGCCCGTACATCGTCAAGCCGGCTGCCTCGAGACGCCGGAACTCCTCCCCCGTCGCCCAGTCGGGCACCAGCATTGCGTTCGAGATGAGAACGCGCGGCGCCCACTCGTGAGTACGGAAAACGCCGACCGGCTTCCCCGACTGCACCAACAGCGTCGAGTCGTCCTCGAGCGTGCGCAGAGATTCGACGATGGCGTCGAAAGCGGCCCAGGAGCGGGCAGCCCTTCCGGTGCCCCCATAGACGACGAGGTCGTCCGGGCGCTCGGCGACCTCGGGGTCGAGGTTGTTCATCAGCATCCGCAGGGCGGCCTCCTGGCCCCAACCCTTACAGGACCGCTCCGTTCCCCTGGGGGCGCGCACGGGCCTTGCGCCCTCAACCACCCGGAGCACCCTCAGCCTGCATGCTCATGTGATACCGCATCTCATGCGAGGCTACCCACAGCGCTTTCTGCGGCCCCAACGATCGCCCCGGAGGAAACCAGAGCGGCCGCCAGCTCCAGCTCCGGGCTCAGATGGCGGTCGGGGCCGGGCCCACCGGTGCCGGCGTTGACGAGCCGCGCCACCGAACCCGTCCCTTCTGCGGGGGCAAGTGGAGCGCGGAGGGCCAACCCCCGCGCTGCGCACAGTGCCTCGATCCCCAGGATCGCACTCAGATTGGCGAGAACCCGCCTTAGCTTGCGAGCCGCTCCCCATCCCATCGAGACATGGTCTTCCTGCATGCCGGAGGTGGGCAGTGAGTCGACGCTCGCGGGCGCCGCCAGTCTCCGGTTCTCGGCGACAAGCGCAGCGGCCGTGTACTGCGCCAGCATCAGCCCCGAGTTCACTCCCGCATCCTCGGCGAGGAACGGTGGCAACCCCTGCGAACGCGCCGGATCGAGGATGCGGTCAAGACGGCGCTCCGCAATGGCTCCCACCTCGGCCGCCGCGATGGCGAGGAAGTCGGCGGCGAAGCCGAGTGGAGCCCCGTGAAAATTTCCCGTGGACTCGACCTCCCCGGTCGGCAGCACGACGGGGTTGTCTATTGCGCTTGCGAGCTCCCGATCCGCAGTCGAGCGCGCAAATGCAAGGGTGTCTCGCGCTGCGCCCGCAACCTGGGGGCTGCATCGCAGCGAATACGAATCTTGGACCGCGTGGTCGGAGTGGCGGTGCGACCCGACCACTTCGGAGCCGGCCAGCAACCGACTGAGATTCTCGGCGCTCTGCGCCTGTCCGGGATGAGGCCGGATGGCGTGGAGGGCCGAGGCGAATGGTCTGTCGGTGCCCAGCAGCGCCTCTACGCTCATCGCCGCGGTCACGTCCGCGGTCCTGAAGAGCAGACCTGCATCGGTGCACGCCAGCGCGAGCATCCCCAACATGCCGTCGGTTCCGTTGATGAGTGCAAGGCCTTCCTTCGCTTCGAGTCGCAGCGGATCGAGACCGGAGTCGGCCAGGGCCGAGGACGAGTCGAGCCCCCCGGCGCCGCCTCCGAGGACGAGGCCTTCACCGGTCAGGGCGAGCGCCACGTGGGCCAGCGGCGCGAGGTCCCCGCTTGCGCCCAGCGATCCATGCTCGGGCACGAGCGGCGTGATCCCGGCGTTCAACAACGCGGCAAGCGCGTCGACCGGCGCAGGGCGCACCCCCGAAAGGCCCATGGCAAGCGTCTTGGCGCGCAGCAGCATCATGGCACGCACCACCTCGCGCTCTACCGGAGCGCCCAGGCCCGCCGCGTGCGAGCGAACCACTGCGTGCTGGAGGTCAGAACGGCTGTCCAGCGCGATCGGGACGCGTGCGAGGGCACCGAACCCAGTCGAGATCCCGTACACGGCGCGACCGGAGGAAGCCTTGTCCTCCAGCACGGCGCGCCGGGTTTCCAGCAGCCGCCGAGCCGCCGCGCCGAGCTCGACCCGCGCATCATCCCGCGCCACGGCGGCGACCTGCGCGATGGAGATCGGGCCTCCGTCCAGGACGACGGTGTCGCTCGCCGGGTGCATCACCCTAGTGTCCCAGCTTTTCCCCCCCGAACCTTCCTTCTCTCTCGGGGGGACGCTGGCCAAGCCCAGCTACCCCCCCGAACCCCCCTTCTCTCTCGGGGGGACGCTGGCCAAGCCCAGCTACCCCCCCGAAC
>JACDDL010000289.1 GCA_013817045.1 Actinomycetota bacterium
TCCTTTAACCGTGCCCGCGCGACGGTCAAGGATCGCTAACCGTGTCCCGGTGTCGGTTAGCGGCCACGAGGCTTGGCAGCGCCCCCGGCAACCTCTACGGTGCGCGTTCACAGGCCGATAACACTCGCCGTCGGGCACCGGCACCCTGATGGCATAGGGCAGGTGAGAGGAGAGATCCACGACAGGGACTTTCCTCCCCCGGCCAGCGGGGCGAGCGAAGCGCCACAAACAAGAAGTGAGGGGAGACTTCACGATGCATGGGAGAACGCCGGCCGGAGTGCACGAAGCAGTGCGCAGACCACGCGCGGTATTGACCGGCCTCATCGTCTCGCTCGCGCTCGGCCTCACGGCCTGTGGGGCGCAGGGAGGAGGAGGCGGAACCGTCCGTCAGGTCCAGGGCAACACCCTGACCGTCTTCTCGAGCCTGCCGCTCCAGGCCGCGTCCCGCGGCACCTCGGAGGCGATCAACAAAGGCGCGAAGCTGGCCCTCAAGCAGGCGGGCGGCAAGGCCGGGAACTTCCAGATCAAGTTCGTCGAGCTCGACGACGCGACGGCCGCAGCCGGCAAGTGGGAGCCCGGCCCCGTGAACCAGAACGCCCGCAAGGCGGTCCAGGACAAGAGCACGATCGCCTACCTCGGCGAGTTCAACTCCGGGGCCAGCGCCATCTCGATCCCGATCCTCAACAAGGCCGGCATCTTCCAGGTGAGCCCCTCCAACACCGGCGTGGGACTGACGGTGGCCGATCCGGCCGAGCCGGGCACGCCCGACAAGTACTACCCCAAGGGCAAGCGCCACTACGCGCGCGTCGTGCCCAAGGACTCGGTTCAGGGCCCCGCGCTTGTCACCGCCATGAAGGACGACGGCTGCACGACTGTCTCGATCCTTAACGACAAGGAGGTCTACGGGAAGGGCCTCGCCGGGCAGGTCGAGAAGGCGGCCGAGGAGAACGGTATCCAGGTGCTGGGGAACGAGGGGATCGACATCAAGGCCCCGAACTACCGCTCGCAGGCGGAGGGCAACCAGGCGGACTGCTTCTTCTTCGGCGGGCTAACCGCATCGAACGGCGTACAGGTCTTCAAGGACATCGCCGCGGCCAACCCCGACGTAAAGCTCTACGGCGGCGACGGGATCTGCGAGGGGGCGGCGGTCAACCCGAGCGAGGGGGGCATGCCGCCGGACGTGGCCTCGAAGTACAGGTGCACCGCGCCCTTCGTGCCGGCCGAGGAGCAGCCAGAAGAGGCGGGACGCGAGTTCTTCGCCGACTTCGAGAGCGAGTACGCTGAGAAGAACCCCGAGCCCTACGCGATCTACGGCTACGAGTCGATGGCGCTGATTCTCGACGCCATCGAGCGCGCCGGGTCACGGGGCAACGACCGCCAAGCCGTGATCGAGGCGGCGTTGAACACCAAGAACCGCCGGAGCGTGCTGGGCGAGTACTCGATCGATGACAACGGGGACACCACGCTCACCACCGAGGCGCTGTTCGGCGTCGAGAACGGTGAGCTCTCTTTCGTCAGGAACATCGAGCAGAGGTAGCGCCCCCGAGGGGGCCGGGCCGGCGGCGGGACCTGGAGCGACCCGGCTCCCGCCGCCCGTATCCTGAGCCCGCGAAAGCCATACCTCAGAGGACGAGTCCTGGAAGCCGCCTCCGCAGCGCTCAAGCCAGCCCGCCGGCCCGGCGTCGACGCACGGGAGGCCTTGTCGAAGTACGGCCTGATCGCGGCTCTCCTCGTCCTGCCCGTCGCCTTCGGGATCCAAGACATCACAAGCCCGGACGACGACCTCTCCCGCCTCGGCAACAACCTGATCGACGGCCTCTCGAACGGGGCCATCTGGGCCCTCGTGGCCCTCGGCTACACGCTCGTCTACGGGATCATCGAGCTGATCAACTTCGCCCACGGCGACGTCTTCATGATCGGCTCCTTCGTCTCCTTCGGCCTCTGGGGGACCCTCGGACTGACCCTACTCACGGGCCCGCTCGGCCTGGTCGGTGGCCTTTTCGTGACGCTTCTCGTGGCCATGCTCGCCTGCGGATGCCTCACCGTCATGATCGAGCGCGTGGCCTACCGGCCGCTACGCGACGCGCCGAAGCTCGCCGCACTGATCACCGCGGTGGGCTTCTCGTTCATCCTCCAGAACGTCGGCCTGCTGTGGCTGGGGGGCCGGCAGACCACCATTCCCGACCTGATCCGCTCGCAGGAGGTGCTGTTGTCGGTGGGGGGCCTCTCGGTCTCGCACGGAGACGCGCTCGCCATCCTCGCCACCGTTCCCCTGGTCCTGCTCCTCACCGCGTTCGTCACCCGCACGCGCCTCGGCAAGGCCATGCGCGCCACGGCGCAGGATCCCGAGGCCGCCCGGCTGATGGGCATCAACGTCGACACCACGATCTCGGTCACGTTCCTGCTCGGGGGCCTGATGGCGGGGGCGGCGGGCCTCATGTACGCGCTCTACCAGACGCGGATTTGGTTCTTCGACGGCTTCAACGCCGGCCTCATCGCCTTCACCGCGGCGGTCATGGGCGGCATCGGCAACCTCCGGGGGGCGGTGCTCGGTGGGCTCATCATCGGCTGCATCCAGCAGATCTCCGACAACCGCTTCGGGGGCGCGTGGACCCCGGCGGTGGTCTTCGCCTACCTGGTGCTGATCATGGTCCTCCGGCCGCAGGGATTGCTCGGCGAGGAGACCCGAGAGGCCGGATGAGCTCCCTCCCGCGCCTGCCGCGTCCCTCGGCCAGCGCCCTCATAGCCGGGGCGGTGATCGTCGCCGTGGCGGTCATGCCCCTCTTCCGTGACCCGATCGACGGGTTCGTGAGCGACACCACGAAGGCCATGGCCTTAGTGGTCATGGCGCTCGGGCTGAACATCGTGGTCGGCTTCGCGGGGCTGCTCGACCTCGGGTACGTCGCCTTCTTCGCGATCGGGGCCTACACGATGGGCTGGCTCGGATCGGGGTTCTTCGATCTCGTGAACAACCAGGCAGGCATCCACGTGGGTGCGAGCCAGACCGCCTCGACACTGCCCGGCATCCACCTCAACTTCGTGCTCGTCCTCGTAGCCGCGGTCGTGCTGACCGCGCTCTTCGGCGCGCTCATCGGCCTGCCCACGCTGCGCCTGCGGGGCGACTACGTCGCGATCGTCACGCTGGCCTTCGGGGAGATCATCCGCGTGATCGCCGTCAACGGCGACGAGATCTCGGTAGGCGGCTACGAGCTGACCCAGGGCCGTCAGGGGATCACCCCGATCGACCAGCCGGCGTTCCCCGTGGTCGGGGAGTTCGACTCCACCTTCGACCTTCGGCCCTACTACTGGCTC